>JAGMCL010000001.1 GCA_023129165.1 Caldifarciminota bacterium
ATTTGAGATGATAAAGGACATCTATCTATATGCAAAAGACCGCATAAAGACCGCAGGTGGAAAAAGAAAAGATGCAGAAGTGTGGTGGTGACAACATCACCACTCTGTTATTTTTCGTTCAGTTGTGTGACATGGCATTGTTATTCCCTTATCTATTTTCTCCAGTTTTTGCATCTTACATTACCTATATGGGTAAAGCATTCTGCCAGAAGCTGTCCAGTTTCGAGACCTAATTGGTGATATTTTTCCATTGCTCTCTCTTCTGAAGTTACTGAGATTATCTTCTCTATAACTTCTGATTTGGTAATAGTGGGATTGAAAGTAAAATGTGCATTTCCCACCACAATGTTTCTTGTCACCCTCCTATACTTTGTTCCTTTACCTGATACCATATTATAGCTCAAAACCTTGTTTTTAACAGACCTTAATCTAATACAGCCAACGTTATCAGCTTTCTTAAGCAGTTCAACCAACTCTGAGAGATAAGGCGATAATGACTCATTAGATAAGAAGTCATCTTCTAAGTGTATTATATATGACGGTTTTAATTCTAATGCCTCCATCATTACACGACTATACCCTGCAGCAACTCCTATATTGCTTCCTGAATAAATGACATGATAGAAGTGTTCTTTGTGTTTGTTTATGATATGGTCAGTTTCTTCGCCTTTACTCCCTTGAACAAGCACTATCATCGAGAGACATTCAAGAATTTCTCTGTTCACCTCAAAGAATGACTTTAGGACACGCTCTAAGTATGCAGGTCTCCTATATGTCAAAACAGTAACAGGTATCATTTCCTCATAAGCAGTGTCCCATCCACTTCTTTAATAACAGTGAACAGCTTAACACCTTCTTCATATTTTTTTCTCTCTGAATCATGTAACATAATAAAGCCACCATCTTTAACTAACTCCTTAGCTGTCATCATGCATTTTACACGCTCTCTACCATCAATGAACGCTAAATCAAAATAATTTGATTTGAACATGTTTCCTGCTACTGTGTAACCTTTCCCAAGAGGTATAAGATGACACTTTACTCTCTCTGAATAACTGTTTTTGTACTTATTATACCAATTCTGTTGGTGCTCAAATGTATGAATTTCCATCACTCCCTCTATATCCATCACTTTAGTAGATTTTCCTGTCCCCCACTCTATTATCTTTTTAGGATGATATGTCTCTAACACTTCTTTCAATAAGGGAACGAATGTGAACCAGTCAGCCATTTTTATTCCTCCAAGATTTTGATGCTGTGTTTGCGGACACATGCCCATAGTTTATAGCAAGACGAGGGTCATAAGCATAGACTTTTGAGGCAACTGCAAACCATAATCCAATAAAACAATCTATTCCCACATCCTTCTTTAAACCATCAGCACATAGTTGAGAAGCAAGCCAATCCTTAATAAGTGTCCTCTTAAATGCAGCAAACCAAATCACATACCAATTGCTTGGAGGATAACTAACGAACATGTTTACATTTTTTCTGCAAAACTTAAATGAAGACCACTTAGCACAGCTAAATGTCAACATTCCTGCATCCTTTGGTGCTCTCTCTAACAGCTTAGGAAGTTTCAAGAGAGTGTTTTCTTGAGTGAACACATCATCTTGTAAGAGAAGCACCCAATTGGTATTGTATTTTTCAGACGCATATTTTAACGCTCTGTTTGTGTTCCTAATCAAGCTTAACTTTTCTTTACTTTCAACAACTTTAGTGAGAAGGTGATAATTATCAGTCTCTCTGATAAAATCAATAGAAGCGGAACCACTATCAAAAACTATAACATCAAAATCTTCTACATTAGGTCTGAACAAAGCGTTCAAGCAGTCATTAATATAGTTTCGTGTTTTTCTTGACTGGTTTACTTCAGTGCGGTCAACAGTAGTAATAAGTATAACTTGTTTCATTTTTTATTGCTCTAATACCTCCACCAACTGCTTTGCTATAACAGATGCTCTAAATCTCTGAGCATTTTGTCTCCCATACTCAGACAGATGCTCACCAAGTGCATGTGTTCTAAATATGGCATCCCTGACTTCTTTGTAATCAATGATAGCCAATCGAAATCTATCAGGGAACTCCTCAATCTTTCTATATGGTATCTCAATACCACCACCAACTTCTACTTGCTGTGGCAAAGCAGTATAGCACGTAGGAACACCTATTGCTTCTGCTTCGATTTGAGTAGTTCCCTGTGCGTCTTGTCGTGTGGGAAAGCAGAAAACACCAGCATTTGCCATCATATCCCATTTCTGCTCTTCTGGAATATCACCTGCTTCTACAATTTCCAGATTACCCAATTCAGGAATTTTGACTGCTTTCTCAAGGTCTTTCCTTCGTGTAACTAAACAGACCTCCCAATCAGGATTATCTTCTGCAAACTCTATCAGAAGCTCATGTCCTTTCCTTGTCACATCCTTCAGTTCTATTGGGCATCCCATGTGTTTATACCATTTATACTCCTTCATGTAGTGTGCAAATCCCCAACTGAGAACTCTCTTCCTTGCTCCTTTCCAAGTCCACTTGAAGGTATCATCGGAAATAGGTCTTGGTATTTTTGCATCAACTATCACACCTCCTTTTTCAAGATAGCCTTTCTCGAACTCACCAATGGGCACTATCTTGCCCCCATTTGCTCTAAAGCCATCTTGCCACATTTTCACACCAGCAAATTTCTTGTAGACGAAGAAGTCTATCCATGCCAATCCTTTCTTGTGGAACAATCCACACAATCTTACAAAGTTGTCTATCATGTTCTCCTCTGTCACAAATATCATAGGTTCGTCTGTTTTCCTGACTGCTCCTCGATAATAGACACCACCTGATGCTTCATGTCCCATGTTGTTCAATGCATCCACTATCCATCCTTGTAGCTTCAGAAAACTATAAAAATTTAAACTCCATACTTTTATTTTCATTACACATCACGTCCTAAAAAATAGAAAAAAGGAGTGCATTAAATATCATGTCACTCCTTTCACATATCCCCCATATGGTATATACCAACCTGGATTACCACCTGTGCTCACATCACACATACAGCAAGAGCAGCAGTTAATCATAGTTTGTCCTGGACTCAACACGAGTGGAACACCAGCGTCTCCAAATCGAGTTCCCTGATTTATCTGCAAGAATCCTGCTCCAGTCAACGTTGGAGTATTCAATATCATTCCTCCTGCAAACCAGCTTTTCATAAAGCTCATCCCTGCTGGTTTTGGATTTCCACCATCAAATGTTATAGTGAACGGGTCTGCCTCAAACATGCTTCCACCCACCAATGCAAAGTAGTCCACGTTCTCTATCTCACACTTTCCGCTTCCTTTAATTCCGGTATAGAAAGTGAACATTGGTGCGTTCTTTACAGTCAGCTTGTCTATAAGACAATCTCTGAGCCCAAGACCACCCGTGAAACACTCTGAGTCATTGTTTTTACCAATAATGGAAACTTCATCAATTTCAAGTCCATCAACGAACAGACTTTTGAAGACATCCCATCCAACAACGTCCAACTTATTTATCTCTGCAAATCCTGTCTCACCTGTTATTCGTATCTTCTTCAGTTTGGAGCTATTCAACACTACGTTCTCAGTGTAAACTCCCGTTCCCACATGCACAGCATAAGGCTTCTGTGCAGAATTATCCCCCTTTTCAACTATCACATCTATTGCATGCTGCACCGTCTTGAATGGGTTAGCTTGCTGCCCTTTTCCTCTGGCATCATTCCCATCCTTTGCAACCCACACATCTTGTGGCAGTAGCTGCCACTCGTACAGTCCAATAAATGCTCCTCCCTGCATCCATCCTTTCACCAGTTCTCCACCCAATTCCATAAATGCTCTTCCTAACACCATTTTTCTTTTTGTTCTCCTGTTTCTTTATTGCCTTATTTATATGAGGCGATTTCGTTTCTTTCTTTTGTTTTATTCCATAGCATACAGACAATTATCATAAGACCCAACATAAATCACTCCATCCTTATCTATTGCAGGAGAAGAATATACTGCAGCACCTGTAAGATGTTTCCACTTGAGTGTTCCATCAGGATTGATAGCATATAGATGCTTATCTGCTGACCCAACATAAATCACTCCGTCCTTATCTATTGCAGGAGAAGAGTTTACATCACCCCCTGCAAGATACTTCCACTTGAGTGACCCATCAGGATTAATGGCATATAGATGGTCGTCATAAGACCCAACACAAATCACTCCATCCTTATCTATTGCAGGAGAAGCGACTACATTACCCCCTGTAAGATATTTCCACTTGAGCGTTCCATCAGGATTAATAGCATATATATGGTCGTCATAAGACCCAACATAAATCACTCCATCCTTATCTATTGCAGGAGGAGAGTTTACATAACCCCCTGTAAGATACTTCCACTTGAGTGACCCATCAGGATTAATGGCATATAGATGGTCGTCAGCAGACCCAACATAAATCACTCCCTCCTTATCTATTGCAGAAGGATACATTACATTATCATTTATAAAATACTTCCACTTGAGTGTCCCATCAGGATTAATGGCATATAGATGCCTACCTGCAGGCCCAAGATAAATCACTCCGTCCTTATCTATTGTAGGAGTAGACATTACAGTACCCCCTGTAAGATATTTCCACTTGAGTGTTCCATTAGGATTGATAGCATATAGATGCTTATCATAAGACCCAACATAAATCACTCCATCCTTATCTATTGCAGGAGAAGAATATACTGCAGCACCTGTAAGATATTTCCACTTGAGTGTTCCATTAGGATTGATAGCATATAGATGCTTATCTGCTGACCCAACATAAATCACTCCGTCCTTATCTATTGCAGGAGAAGAATATACCATACCCCCTGTAAGATATTTCCATTTGAGCACACCTGTAGTCAAAGACGCATCATACTCACACCTTCCTCTATGTGACATATCTCTATGAAAGCAATCCCATATATGATAACTGAACGGATACTCTTTCACTGGAGGTGTTAGTGGCACTGCTAATCCTAACCACGCTCCTCCTCTCATATATATATCTACAAGTTCTCTTCCAAATGTCAAAAATGCTCTTTCCAATGTCATTTTTCTTTTTGTCCTCTTGTTTTTATATTATCAAGTACATCCCTGATAAACTTCCTATCTCTATTTCACGTCACCATCCCTAATCCTTGCACTCCCAATACTGCTGCCAGTATTAAAAACATGAGAAGTTTTATCCACTTCATGTCATGAGTTATTGCAAGTATAATGATAGCTAAGTGACGTATCCCATCATAGCAATCACCTTGTGACATATTATGTTTCATTGCCATCTCTTTCAGCTTCTTTTCCGCTTCACGTATTTCACCATTCATTTGTCACCACCTAAAACAGTTCCTCTCCATGTCCTGATGGTGGATATTCTCCTATTTGATTGAAAAACCACTCACTTAAACCTTCTTCGTATTCAGGCACATCATCAGTTCGTATTATACAATCTTGAATAAAATCTTCGTATGCACGCCGTGCTCTTGGATAATCACCCTCACGTTGATACCCTTTAATCTCTGTCATCAAATGAGTGACTTTTCTTTGCTCCTCTGTACTTACTCCCCCAGCTACTGCAAGAACTTCTAATTTCATTTCATTTGCAGCTTCGGACACAAACTCCCTATCTTCTTCTCCAAACTCTTCCCCAAACATCATTCTGTGCCTTCGCATCCTCTCTGCTTCTGTTCTCGGAAGCCCTGCTCTTCCACCCTCTGCAGCCCCAGTTTCTAATCCAGTTCCTCTTGGCGGAAGCTCACTTCCTCTGACAATAAGATAATAGGTGTCGGTCTCAGTATCCAGTATCATATCCCCAGCAACTGCACCAGCTGCTCGGACTGCTGGATTTGTGTCAAATGATTCAGCAAACTCAACAGTTTCCAAAACATCTCTGGCTTCCTCTCTTGTTAATACCTGCAGTGCACCACCAAGTTTTTCCGTGTCCAATTCAGGCAGCTCTCCCTCACGATGCTTTGTACGCACACGAATGAGTATATCCTTAAGTGTTGGCATCACTTGTGTGTTGATTTGATGACACACATCAAAAGCTCGCAACTCACATAGTTCTGATGCACCTATATTGAGATTCTCTATGATTCTCTCCAGTGCATCATCCACTACTTCCCAGTCTACGTCAGTCATTCTCCTCACCTCCTGATTTTCCTCTTGTCCTATAAAATTCCACTTCTCCTTCCTCCATTATATCTTCAACTCTCCTCCTGTGTTTATTCTTCGACCTCTTCCCCCTCTTCTGAGCCACCTTCAAGACCTCCCTGTGCTTCTGCTAACTCTTCTTTTGTTACACCACCAGCGGACTCTGACACCGTCATTCCTGCTGTCTTTTTCTCTACCATCTTTGCGGCTTGTGCTTTAACTGCTTCCTCCACTGCTCCCATCATCATACCTGTGAATGGGTCACCACCTGCTCCACCAAACATTCCAGCCATTCCTCCTCCTCTACCTGCAGCACCTGCTTGTCCTTCTGTTTTATCCAAGCTCTTTATTGCCATCTTTGCCTTCCTATACATTGAAGTGAAATTATTGATTGTATCCACAGCATGTTGCAAATCCGCCAGAGTCAGATTCTTTCTTGCTTCAATTCTTGCAGTAATGTCTCCCACTTTTCTTTCCTTTACTTCTTCACTCATTCTTTGCACATCCCCCCTATTTGGTGATAGTCACCACCAATGCTTTCTCCCTCAGCTCAACACTTACAGTCCCTTGACCAGGCTTAATCTGTTTACCGATAGACTTAGCCACTGATGACAATGACATAGAGATAAACACCTTATCTCTTGCCACTCTCATCACTGACGCAATACCTGTCCTGCGGAGCTTCTCTTGTGAAGTAATGAGAGCCTGCATTGACGATGCCCATGCTCTCTTTGCTTCAGAAGACTCAAACTCTATGGTTGGTAATACATTTTGTCCTGCCATTTATATCGCCCATCCTAATCTGAGCATAGCATCACCGTTCTTGACCTTAGTGGATTATCCAGATGGTCTTTACTCACCTTATCCTTCAGTTGGTATGCCCACAACTCATCATCTTCATGAAGAACCATTCCATACTTCCCATAGAAGGACAAGTCTATGCTTCGCTGTCCTACCTTGTCAATCACATAAGTTGTTTCACCCATCTTTATCATTTCTGATAAGGTCACATAGTATTCTATGATTTTGTTGTTCAACGCTCTTATTGCCCACTCACCACAAGGACTTATCAGGAACCGTTCTATCGGCTCAGTGTTAA
>JAGMCL010000010.1 GCA_023129165.1 Caldifarciminota bacterium
CAGATTCCAGCCTGACCCCTGATACTGATATCTTAAACTAAGGGGGTAGTATGAATACTCTACACGGAGTTTCTATTATGCTTGAGGTGGTCGTTATGGCTCTGGGTATAATGATGGCTACTATAAAAAAGAAGTTCTATGGGTGGTTGATAGCATTGACTTTCTTGATTTATGTTTTTTATGACCTATCCAATTACCTCAATCTAAACGTACCCAGGAGCTTTCTAAGCGTTATCTTTTTCATAGCAACTGTTTCAATTCTGGTGGTTGTAGGGTGGATTTTTAAGAAGGGGTGATTTGTATTAAGCCAGCAAATCCTTTCTGATTCAGTCATTCTAAGGATATCCATCTCGCTTTTCATGATTTACCCCTTTTAATGATAAATGTAAATGTCCGTCTATCGCAGGCAGGCACTCCATAGAATATTCTACAGGGTCATTGCGAGACTGAACAAAGTGAAGTCGTGGCAATCTCATCTGCTTATTGTAGGAGGGACTTCCCAGTCCCGATAAATTGGAGTGCCTCGCCTTGGCGAGGTAGACATTACCTTGTTGGAGTGTAGCGTAAATCCCGCTGTGGCGGGAGTAATGCAGTAAGACAACAATTTAAACATCATTGTTTTCCTTAACAGTCTAAAGACTGTCACTCCACCTGATATTGACACGAATCCAAGTGATGAGATTGCTTCGCCTGCCTACCGGCAGGCAGGTTGTCCGTCAATCGATGGACTCATAGCAATGACAGGGTGACGAAGGTAATTACATTATCTCAATATCACCATTTTTTTCGCAGGTAAAAGTTTGTCTCCGACTTTTAGACTGCAGAAATAAACTCCATCAGAAATATCATCTGCATTCCAGACAACAGAGTATTCTCCAGTTTTTTTGAATCCTTTATCAAGTGTAGAAACTTTCTGACCGCAGACATTGTATAGAGACAATTCGATTTTTGCTGCTTCTGGAATGCTATAACAGATACTAATCGCTGAACTTAATATAGTATGATTTACAGTGAAGGAGAGTTCGAGAGGTAATGTATCATCAGCTATTCCGTATGGATATGAAAGATAAATTGTATTGTCAAACGCAAAGCTGTCGGTTGATTCAAAGGCTGAGAAAAAATACCATAGTCGAATTATATAATCACCTACATCGAGTCCATTGGTAATAAAAGGACAGAGTTCTCCATCATCAATAGGAGTTAGAATTTTTTCTGTTAATGGGAAATATTGCGTTGTGTCTTCCAATGAGGCATATTCTACTCTGTAGCCCTCATATTCAAATTGTGAATCAGGTCCCCTGACTATTGTTGCACTTCCCTGAATAGATAGCGTATCATCAATATAGGCAGGTGAAGGAGGATATAAACCTGTAACCAAAACTGTGGCTGAATCGTATATCTGTATAGGGTTGGCAAGGATTGTATTGTATATCACTGATACTGCCGTATTTTCAGCTATCAGGTGTCCGGACATAAAACTGGTCAGAAGAAAGAATGATATAGAGTTTTCCTGCATAAGGGCATCAGTATAAAGAGTTGTAAAAATGCTGATTAAGAAAGACGAACCCGCTCCTCCAATGTGACCACCATGACCATCACATGTGGTATTCATCAGTGTAGTCCTGGCAGAATCACTTGTAAGACATTCTCCAAATATTGAGCTCTTTAGAGCAACATCATGTTTGCCAAAAAAATAAAGGTTCCACGCATTAACAGACGTATTTACAAGACGGAGGGTTCTTTCAGGTAATGGAGCTATCCAGTCATCATAGCATGAACCGTCTACAAGCCCTGAAATAGTATCAAAGATTGGGATTTCGAAGATATTACCGGCGGCTATTAAATCAGCATCATATACAGTCACATTGGTGCTGTCCATTGCCATTGTGGAAAGCATGAGACCATAGAGGCTGTCAACCTCGATGGTGTATGTAATTCCTGTACAGGTAGTATCAGGGTAAGTAAATTGCTCAACCCAATCCTCTGCCTCGGGAGAGCCATGGAGTTCACCTGAGGAACCTTCTGGAAAACCAAGCCAGACGAGAACAGTATCCGAGTTTGAGATACTTAGTTGTGCTGAGTCACCGAGGATAACAAACTCGCCGGCTCTATCAGAGTGACGGATATTAACTAAACCTTTGTCCCAAATACCAAAAGTTATAAATGCTCTGTCCATATCTACACTGTCCATCAGAAAGGAACCATTATTTGTAACAGCACCGTTCAAAGGAAAATTGGCAGAGTTGAGCTGGGAATAGTTTATATCTATTACTGCAGAATCCATCGCTATCAACATGTATTGATAGATGAAATCCTGCTGTATTATAAAATTTGCATTTTCTACCAAAAATAGTGAATTATTGAATGCCATTATATTACCTTTATAGAAAAAGGAGCAGCCACGAATAATGAGTTGTCCATCGTTTAAAATGAAGATATCATCGTAGATAGTAGTATCATAGTCTATTACCACCGTGTCCTCAATGATAATATCATCTTTTGTAGGCTTCAAGAGAGTAAGACTTTCCCCACTTAGTCCAAATTTTTCAATGACACTGAAAGGACCAGAAGTATGGTTTATTCGATTGATTAACGACGTATTATTGTCTACCTTAGGTGGTTTCATCCCAAAGGTCTTGGGAATGAAATAATTTACCTCCTGGTGTAGCAAATCAATCTGTTTTTTATAATCCTGTGTGCTGCCATAGGCAACACAACCAAGCAAAATCATTACCAACAACACTTTTTGCACATTCCTCCCATTTCTTTTTTCATTTTGCTATTCAACATTTCACCTATTCAACCAATTAACTAATCAACTAATTACTTTCTTTTCGACTTTTAGACTATCTCAATTACCGATCACCGATAATTGATAACCAATGAATATCTTCTCCATTTTAAATTGCTAATTGCTAATTTTGCATTGATAATTGATTTCTCCATCTTCCCTCTTTCCTTATCGCCCCGCCTTTGGCGGGGCTACTACCTTGTAATTAGTCTTCTGTCTTCAGTCTGTTGTCTCTCCCTTCTGTCATTTTGACTTGCTAATTGCTAATTTTGCATTGATAATTGATTTCTCCATCTTCCCTCTTCACCGTGTTCTTAATATAAAACCTGTATCATTTATATAGAGGTAAAAGGTATCATCGGAAGGATACTGAAAGGCTGCTATTCCATAAGCCGCATCTACGAGAGGTATTTTATCAGCGTATTTTAAGAGATATTCCCACAATTTTTCCCCGGGATGTATTTGATAGGTTGTAGTTCTTGTGTTTTCCCTGGTTTCTTTCCATCTTCCACTGAATCTCGTTATACGGTAATAATATCCTGCTCCTATCCATCTCAACAGAAGACTCCATCTTAATATATATCCCTCGACCATCCATTGGTCACCGGATAAATCAAAGACATAACTTTGGTCTTTTTTTTCATCAAAAAATGCTAATATCATCTTTCCATCCGCTTCTTTTATATATATTTTACCTATCCTTTCTTCATGAGTGTATCTTGAAAATGTCTGGAGAAAAAGGGAGAGATATAAAAAAGACGAAGCAAAGGCAAGCAGTATTAGGAATATGATAAAGGAGGATAGAAAACTTTTTAAACTCCTTTTTCTTTTTATTGTATTCACAATTGCAGATATGAATTTTACCAGTCCAATAAAAAGGAGTATTAAACCTATAATTCCTATTATGAGTGTAAACTTATCCATATTTTTTTAAAATGGGGAATTATTCTTTTTCAGCCCATTCTCTTAAATGTTTCCTGATCTTTTCTTCAATCTTTTTTGCTATCTCTTCCCATTCCTTTTCTCTTTCTCCTTTTTCGGCTTCATCCAGGTAAGCCTGGATTCCTTTATGTACCTTTTCTTCAATTTTCTCACCAATATCGTCCCAGTCAATTTTTCTAATTTTTCGGACTATCCTCCTCCTTCTATGACGGATAACACCACCAATTGACATGAACAATCCGATTACGAAACCCAAGTTGTATGGCCAACCTGTATTATTGATTTCATATAGACCAACTTCCTTGGTAAACAAACTTATGATAAAGGTAATGACAATAATTATTCCATGCCATACTCCCACCCAGAACCCGGCACTTTGGTCAGGGTTTATTCCCGGGTCCCAGCGTTCATTACCCGGAGCACAACTTAAGAAAAGCAGCGCCACGATTAATACAAACCCCAGAGCTATATACCGTCTACCATTAGACATAATCCCTCCTTTGGTATAGTATTCATTATACCTTATTTTCTAAAAAAGTATCTTGCAAGTATTGTCTCTACAGGATCGTTCGGACTACTCCCTGTTACAATGAGTCTTAGCGTCTTTATGAGAAAGAATTACAAGTCTCTTGCCAGTCCCTGTTAAAATAGAGTCTTGGTGTCGTTGTGTCTTAGTGTCTTAGAGTCATAGGTTCAATAGATATGTTAACTAGCAAAAGTAAAAAAGTGGAAAGGATAAGGAAATAGTCAATAGTAAATCGTCAATAGTCAATCCCAAGTCCCTGTTAAAAAATAAAGAATATGTCTCTTAATAGTCTCGTTCAAGTCCCTGTTAATTTCCCCCCCCATTTTATGTATTTTACCATTAAATTTTTCGAATGTCAAGAAAAATATTTGAAAGAGAGCTCTCTTTTAATCTATATAATTTTTATCTTAATTGATGTAATCAGAGATTTCTGAACTTTTCAGAAATCTCAAAAAAATACTTGACAAAATGGAAAATATATGTTATAATAATATATGTCGAAAATACTACGTAATATATTCAAATAACATAAGGGAGGATTATGGCTAAGACTTCAACTGTAATATTTACACTGTTTGGTGGCTATATTAACCATCGTGGGGGTGAAGTCTGGGTTGGAAGTCTGATAAAACTCTTAAAGCCCTTTGGTCTCTCCGAGAATGCAATACGTCTTGCTCTTTCGCGTATGTCAAAACAAGAGCTAATTCAGAGAAGCAAGATTGGGCGTGAGAGTTATTATTCCCTCACTAAAAAGGGAAATTCGTGGATGTTGTATGGCGAACACCGGGCTTTAAAAAAGGAAAATAAAAAATGGGATAAGAAATGGAGGCTTCTTACGTATAATATCCCTGAGAAATTGCGTCATCTTCGGGATACACTGCGGAAAGAACTGCGCAGTATGGGTTATGGAAGTTTAGGTAGTTCCCTGTGGATTTCGCCTTATGACCTAAAAGAAAAACTGGAGTATCTTTTTGACAGGTTTAAGGTGGCAGATTATATAGAGACCTTTGAGGCAATATATACCGGACTGCATGAAGGTCTCAAACTAACAGCTAAGGCCTGGGACATTATGGAATTGGAGAAGCGCTATAAGGAATTTTTAAAAAAATATTCACCTCTTCTTTCTGAGTTTAAGGGAAAGATAGAAAAAAAGGAAGTTATAGATTTAGGGGAATGTTTTGCACGAAGATTTAGAGTTACTGCTGAGTTTATTGATATTGCACTCGATGACCCTATGTTACCCTTAGAGTTACTGCCAGTGGACTGGGCTGGTCTTAAGGCAAGAGAGATTTGCTTTGAATACCGGAAGCTCCTGGGTCAAGAAGCAGAAAAATTCGTAGATATGGTCTTTAGAGATAGTAAAACTATAAGTGGTAAGACAAGAATATAAATAAAGAATATTATGTGTTAAGAATCTCCAGATTATACAGCATATTTGTGGTATATAGATTAAGAAAGCTCGGAAATTTAGATACTGTTAAAAATTAATATAAAAGCGAAAATGTAGGGGTTTGATTTATCGAACCCATAAGGTAAAATGAAAATGTAGGGGTTTGATTTATCGAACCCGCAAAAGAAACAGGTTGGATACCCGTCTGCCCTGCCTACCCTGCCTACCGGCAGGCAGGCGTCGGGCAGGAATCCGACCCCTACAAGAATCAAGGGGAGGCAAGCAAAAAATTGATTATTACTTTAAAAAACTATGGTTTATGAAAAATTAGTTGGGAAATTTTTGACAATACTTCTGATTATACCAGGAGGTTAAGATGAATCAAGTAAAAAAGAATGGTGGAAAATTGCTGTTTGGTTGTTTATTTGCTTTCTTGTTGTTCTTCCTAACAACAAATTGTAATAGCCGATGTGATAAAAGAGCTGACGTAGCCCTTTATTCAGACCAGGGTGCTGATGAAGATTGTATCCAGGCTACAGAGAAAATGTTCGAATGGATGGGTTATACGGTTGAATTGATAAAAGCAGATTATATTAATGAAGTTGGGCTCGACAGCTTCAGAATGCTATGTGTTCCTGGTGGCAATATGTATCAATATGCTCAGGACATTTCATTGGAAGGTAAGGAAAAGATAATTGATTTTATTCAAAGTGGTGGAAGTTACATTGGTATTTGTGGTGGAGGCTACTTTGCCAGTGAGAAGGTTATCTGGCAAGAACAGCAGCTTCCCATGACGCCACTGGGAATCTTTCCTGGCACAGCCAAAGGTCCTATAGATGAAATAGTTCCTTTTCCTGACCAAGAGGTAGTCAAAGTGAATATCGTAGACTCCAATCATCCCATAACTCAATCAGAACAGGATACTATGTGGATACTTTATTACTGGGGACCGATATTTATTCCGAATGAAGATGCTGAAGTAAGCATATTAGCTAGGTATGATAGAGGAGATTCCCCGGCGATGATAGCATTTAATTATGGAAGGGGTAGAGTATTTATTACAGGTCCTCATCCAGAAATTGAGGAAGATAGCGATCGCGATGGTGTTGTTTTTGTGGATACTGTAATTGGTGATGTGACTTACCGTAGTGAGGACGCATTGGATGACAGGGGTTCGGATTGGGATTTGATGAGAAAGGCAACCCTCTGGTGCTTAAAGGAATAATCTCTGATAAATACTAATGAGCAGCCGATGTGGTCATATGATACTATCTAATGACCAAAAGTTTCCTTGTTGTACAATACTCTCTTGCTCCGTAAGACCTTTGACCTCTTACAGGTCTTCTAATCCTTGTTGATAAAAAACAGCGAAGTATAATCAAACTTTCTTAATGAAATGTAATATAAGTCGTATTAACTGCTGCTCCATTCGTTTATGCATCTTCGGTTCAGTTGAAACCAGACCAAGCAAACTACCTACTGGCTCATCGCTCTCATCCTTGATAGTCGCCATCCACTTATTCTCTTCTTTCCACGTATTCTTTTTATCCTTTCGTTTGCAGTGGTAGAGGATGAACTTGCATTTGACTTTACCTCCCTCAAGATGTCCGATAATAGAAACATTACGAGCAGTTTTCTCGCTGCTCAGCCATTCTACAATCTGTTGCAACAGCATATATGATAGAGGCGCCACATATTCATACAGTGTCTCATCCTTTTCTCCCCGCCTGTTAGCAATAAGCGCTTTATTAAGTCCATCAACGATTTTACCCTTTATAAGCATCTCATTTGTTTGCGCACAAAGGAGAGGATTATAGGCTTTAAGATTGAAATGCGTTATCTTATGCAAAGCTGATTTATGTTCAAGCTTGATCTTGCGACAGTAATAATTGCAGGGTTGACATACTTCGGGTGGTTCTTCCTCTTTAGCCTTCTTTTGCCATTCCCTGCGGAGAGGTATATTTAAGGTTCGTCGAATGGTGAGGATTGTAATGACCAGGATGATTATGATAATTGCAATCCAGATATACGGCCATTGATTTGGCAATATGGGTGTAGAGTGTCGGCGCTGCTTCGGAGATTGTGGTAGAACACGGACCCTGATAGCCTGCTGGTTGTTATCCTCGCGCATCTCATAAATATCGTTTTCCGGGTCCACAATCAAATCAAAGTGAAAACTTCGTCCTCGTAGTCTGTCAGAGATTTCCAATTCGAATAAAATTTGAACTCTATCGTCGATATTCAATTCCTGTACAGTGTTCTCAATAATCCAGCGTGGAGCCTGCGATACAGCACGGATGATAGCCTCTGGCGATGGTGCATTACCTATATTCGCAACAAGAGCACTGATTAACAGTATATGTCCTTCTTCAACGATCTCCCAATGGGACTCTCTGATAATGAGATCCGGCAGTTCTTCGGTTTTTTGCTCCAGGCTGAGAATCTCAAATCCTTGTTCCAGCACAACCCCCAACCCATCAGGGTTGACTACCTCGATAGGTCGGAACCCTAACGGAGCTTCCTTGTAAATAGTGATCGTTGCTTTAAGTTCATTGGGGCTGATAAACTCAACATTTAAAACTTCAATACCTTCCGGGATAAAAACTACAGCTTTAGAGGAAAAGTTCTCCCCATAGACCATCAGGGTTATCTCTTGACTACGTCTTCCGTGGTCTGGGTCAACTTCTGTAATACGAAGCTGCTTTTCACTGGGTGGTTTGATAGGGATTGGGATGGGTGGGGTTTGGGTATTGTTGTTGTTTCTATCAAGGTCATCAACGACCAGGTGATCAGGGTCAAGGTGTACCTGGAAGATGTGCTCGAAACCCATCTGTTCGTCTGGAATCACCAATTCTATACTGACCATTCTAACTTCCATTGGGGATAGAACCGAAATGGGTATGAGTTCACTCTCCCATCCTCTCTCGAGTTCTCCAGCCCAGATGTTTGTTGCCTGAGTGTTGATGTCCCCTTGATTGATAATTTTGATAAAGAGTAGTAAAACTCGGCCATCTTCTACGATCTCCCAGTGATTGAATTCTGAGATTGCAAGGTCAGGTCCATCCTGTGTAGGTGGTCTATCAATTGTTCTACCCCTTACCCAGAACTTATTTCCAGTCAGCATCTTTCCCTCAGGGAGGAAGTACATAATCCAGTTATTGGTTCGGACTATTCCATCTACTGTTGTTGCACCAATAGATGTATAGTCTGGTGGGTCAGTTTCACGGATGGAATAGTACTCATAGGTGGGGTCTGTATCGAGGATATCCAGACCATACCAACCATTTTCATCAGTAGTAGTGCTGCGAATAAACTCAAGGACATCAGCGTCATTAGCACCATAGATTGATACAGTAACGTTCTGTAAGGGGTGACTCTCATCATCAACATTGCCATCGAAGACACGTCCTGTGAATGTCCAGACTACGTTATCCTGTGTATATCCAGTTATGGGCACCATAGTCAGGTAGATTGATACCATCAATATGGTCGGTAATAGGGTCTTATCCATGCGTCTCAAGATGTTACAAGTTATAGTATTATTTCTATTCATACCATATAAGTTTATTTCTCTATCATCTTATTAGGGGAACCTTCTTCGTTATACATAAGTTGTCATATTCTATCATTACAGTTTCCTTTCCTCATTGTTTTGGTTTAAGCATCAGAATAAATAAAGAGGAATATATATAGTATAATAAAAAAATTCAAGTTTGTCAAGATTTTTATCTAATTTTTAAACTTTTTTTTATTGGGGGTTCTGCGTTGCAATCAGGTGGGTGGGAAAAATGGAGTACAAAATTTCTAAACAGCTTATACTCCATTTCCCGATGCCTGAGAAATATATGGCAAGTAAGAGATTAAAGGATTAGTTGGTTATAAGCCAAAGTCTCGACGTGACATTAAGTTACTACTATAGTTAGACAGAACTGACACCAGTTCGTCCATATAAAGCGTGGACTCCTCGACACCCGATTTTACTCTTTACCGTAATCTACAAGCTGTAGTTTCATATGCTTACATTCGACCATTCCACCCTTTATTTTATCAAATGTTTCAACATAAAAAATCTACCCAAGGGCGAACTGCATGGGTAGCAATCTCGGTATCTCCTCGTTGAAGTATATCCGCGATTCTT
>JAGMCL010000100.1 GCA_023129165.1 Caldifarciminota bacterium
TAATTCAGTAAAAAGCGATTGCTTTGCCTACAGCTCGCAATGACAGGACAGACCCGTATCACGTAACTTTTGGACATTCCCAAAAGTTGAATAATCATGTTTAGGTAGTTTTATAGGAATGACAGCATTTATGCTGTTAAATGAAGAGTAATATTATCTGCATAACAGTCTGAAGACTGTCACTCCATCCAGTATTCCACGGTTCAGAAGTGATGCGATTGCTTCGTCTGTCAATCCATCGTACTTCTTGACGGACTCCTCGCAATGACAAGGGATAAGGACTTTTGATTATAAGAGAGCTCATAGGTAGTTTTTAAAGAGCTCTCTAAAAAACATCTTGACAATTTACTATATTTATGTTATAATAATTGCGGGCCGTTAACTCAGTAGGAAGAGTACTGGATTTTTAATCCAGGAGTCGCGGGTTCGAATCCCGCACGGCCTGAAGATTAAATGCCGGTTTAATAGAAAAACAGAAAGCTATATCAAGATAATTTTCTAACACCCTGATATTCTGATTCCCTGATAACCTGATACTCTGTTTCCGTCCCCATGGTCTAGTGGTTAGGACACCACTCTTTCAAGGTGGTAGCACGGGTTCAACTCCCGTTGGGGACGAAAAAAAATCAACCACAGAGGACACAGAGAAAAAGAAATCTCTGTGGTTAACAATGGTATGTTAAAGAAGTAACCGGGAGGATGTGTGAGTTCAATCATCGCATTCATCTTATTCCTTTCAGTCCCGCAAGCAGAGGGTCTTTTTTATATATATTCCCCACAAACTACCCCTCGTGGATCAATCGGCTTCGATATCACTTTAACAGGCTCATCTACACCATACTCTTCTATCACGACTGAGCATACACACATTTTTTTCTTTTCTGATTTTTTCTTCACTTATGGTCTGTCTGACTATTTTGAGATTTTTGCTAAACCTGTTGTTCATTATAGAATAGCCACATATACAGATAAAACCTACTCTACCTTAGGTGTTCCTACCTTAGAGTTGGGAACATCACTTTATACCCCTTTTCAGATTCACAACTCTATTCTGAACCTGGGGTTTAGGCCATCGGTTACAATATGTGCTAAGAGAGCAAATATATCAACTGATGATAAAAATCTTATCAAAATGGGCTTCTATCCTCTCCCCAATCATGCACCAGACTATAGTTTTAGTCTCCTCTGCGAATACAAGATTGGTAAATTCTCATCCTTACTAAATTTAGGATATGTTATCAGGGGAGAACCTTATTCATCATCGGAAAATAATAGAAGCAGTGGGTTGGAAATCGGTGCAGGAATAGGAATTCAAGCATCTCCCTCATTAGTCCTTAGTTCAGGTGTCCTATTTTCAGAGAACGGTAAAAAGATATTTATTTCTCCACAGGTTAACTTAAGACGTTCGTTCGGCACAATCCAGTTCGGCATACACATTCCCATCTCAGACTTTGATTTTGTTCCGGACAGTCAGATACATAACTTTCCTGCTATTGGTCTGAGGTTTATAACCAATACCAAAGCCTTAGGGCACAAAACAGAGTGGGTGGTGAAGATAGAAGGCACTGTAGTCGATAGTTTAACGTACGAGCCGATAGATACAGATGTTGAGATCTATGGACCTGAGGTAGGTTGGTTAAGATCTGATAGAAATACAGGTAAGTTCTCCTTTGCACTCCAGAAATCAGGTGCTTATAGGATTTCTGTATCAAAAGACGGATACTATTCTGTAACAAAGGTTGCTAAACTTATGCCATATGATAGTGTCTTCTGCTGGTTTGCACTTGAAAGAATTTTAGAGACATCAATAAAGGGCAGGGTATTAGACTCTTCCATAGGTAGACCCATTTATACAACTGTCTCTCTTATTGGTGAACGCAGATATGATACAGAAACCGATTCGCTTACAGGAGAATACGATTTCTGGGTAGAGACTGGCGCATATAACCTGGTTGTAGATAAGAAAAAATACATAAAAAAGGTAATCCCTATATTCATAACAAACAAATCTTCTATTGCTTTGGATATTGAATTAGATGTGTTGGGAAATAATCGCTCTCAGGAGAAATGATATAGAGACGTCACAACCAACCTATACTTACTCAGGGAGTTCATAGAATAGGAATTTAAGAAATCATTTAAGAGAATAAATTATTGGTCTCTTTGATTTATAACAAAATATAGAGATTAGAAAGGAGCCTATATGATAAGTAATCGTGCAATGAATATGCCTGCATCTCCGATAAGAAAGCTTTTCCCATATTCTTTCAGGGCAAAGGAGAGGGGCATAAAGGTTTATCACTTAAATATAGGTCAACCCGATGTCCCAACACCTAAAGAGATATTGAGTGGTATAAAGGCATTTGATAATCCTGTTCTTCCATACGGACAATCCGAAGGTTTAAAAGAATTGAGGACAGCAGTAGCCGATTATTTCAAAAGGTATAATCTCGATGTTTCACCTGAGGAGGTGATAATAACTCAGGGTGGTAGTGAAGCAATACTATTTTCAATGCTTCTCTTGTGCAATCCTGGTGATGAGATTATCGTCTTTGAACCATTTTATGCAAACTATAATGGACTCGCCGCTGTAGCTGGCATAAAACTCGTACCAGTAACAATGGATCCAAAAGAGGATTATCATCTTCCTAATAGGGATAAAATATCTGAGAAAATCGGTAATAGAACAAGGTCAATTTTCGTGTGTAGTCCCAACAACCCAACAGGAACTGTATACACACAAGATGAGATGGAAATGATTGCGGATATCGCAAGGGAATACAATCTTTACCTGATTTCTGACGAGGTCTACAGGGAGTTTGTCTTCGACAATATGAAACATACGAGCTCACTCAGCATTGCTCCTGAACGTACCTTAATCGTAGATTCTATATCAAAGAGGATGAGTGCCTGTGGTGCCAGGATAGGATTTGTAGTTTGTAAAAACAAAGAGATGCTTCCACTGCTTGTAAGGTTTGCGCAGTCCAGGTTGTGCCCTGCAACCATAGAACAATATGGTGCTCTTGAGGGCTTTATACATATAGATAACTATATAGATAGTATGATAAAAGAATATGAACTTCGCAGGAATGTTGCAATAGAGGGTCTTCGCAAAATCCCCGGTGTTAGTGTGAACAATCCTGAAGGTGCCTTCTATGCTATGATTACCCTGCCTGTGGATAACTCAGAGAAGTTTATAATATACATGCTTGAAAGTTTTGATGTTGATAAAAAGACAGTTATGCTTGCACCTGGTGCCGGGTTTTATGCCACACCAGGCATTGGTGAAAATGAGGCAAGGATTGCATTTGTATTGAAAAATGAATATCTGAAAGATGCTATGCATATACTTGGCAAGGGTATCAAGGCATATAATAGAGAACGCGGGAATTAAAAGAAAATCCCATAATACTAAAGCCACTAAAGCCAACCAATGACAAATGTCCAGTGATGATTGGTAATTTGTTTGAGTTACTCAATTCCTGGAGGATGTATGAGGAAGCATTTCTTATCCTTTTCTGATATGACTTCAAGTGAATTATATGACCTGTTCGAGTTATCAAAGAAATTGAAGAAAGATAAAATCTCACCGATACTAAACGGAAAGGTACTTGCTCTCATTTTCGAAAAGCCTTCACTTAGAACAAGATT
>JAGMCL010000101.1 GCA_023129165.1 Caldifarciminota bacterium
TTTTCCAAACTAATGCGCCCACACCCTATATCTCGTCCTGTTACCCAAAAATAAAATGGTGCCCCATCTATGCTTGTTTCCGTGTATTCCCAAAAGTCCCCATCTTTATTTACAAACACTACTTTGCTTCCTGTTCCCTTATACACCAAGTTAAATCCAGTATTCGAGCCATAGCACTCCTGATTCAGTCCACCGTTCCGATTTGTCACCCAAATTATCCCTGTATGAAAGTCTTTCACCTCTACTCCAGTTCCAACATTGTAGAATTTTACATAGTCGCCATAGACTATCCCTACCCACGCTGTCCCAATCTCTATTGCATCAACACTGTCCGTATCCAGTTCAATCGTTAAATCAACAGTCCACTTCACCGCTCCAGCTATTGTAAGACAAACCAACTCCTTCACCAGAGAAGCACCTGCTTGTGTCTCAGTGTACAACAAAACTTCTCCACTATCACTCACATCCCATAGTTTGGATGGTTTAGAAAGAGTCATTTCATATGCTTCTGTTGCATCCTTCTTTATCAACTTTATCACTGTGTTCTCTGTATCAGTTATCTCACTTATTATCACAGCTATATAGATTTGCCCCACTGACCTTATCTGGTCAAGATGTGTCCTTGACCCCTCATCATTCTCGACCACAGGTAGCAGACTAAAATCTGGGTCTACAAAACTGTGACTTCTCTCATATAATGTCATTTTCTATTTTTTCGCCTCCTGTTTTTTCATACTGTCTCCTCACCTACTTCACTACTACTCAATGGTAGTCCATCAACCATTCTCCCTTCTCCTATTTCAGTTCCACTCAAAGGCTCACCATCACTGATAGGTATATCTCCTTTAACTGTTCCACTAAGTGGATTTGTTTCATTCATTAGTGTTTCACCTACCTCCACCCCTGTTAATGGTAGAGCATCACTTATTGATATGCCTCCCACAAATCCCACCATCTTCTCGAACAGTGTTGTCGGATACTCAGGTGGTGGTGGTGGCGGTGCTGGTGGTGTCTCTGGCTCTTCTGGTGGTGGAGGAACATAAGGTGGCTCATCTGGTGTTGGAGTTGAAGGCGGAGTAAACGGTGTTCCAACTCCTGGTGGAATATCTGGTGGCGTTCCTGCAACAGGCTGAGCATGAGGTATATTTGGTGTGTATCCTGAATCATACTTAGGTGTAGTCTCCCTGTAAGCCTCCTTGTCTACTAATGGAACTTCAGTTGGTGTATAGTCTATTGGTGGCATGTATTTAAGTTGTGCACTCTCTGGTGGGAATAATTCCACATTTGTCCCTCCAACTCCTTTAACAGTTGCAGCAAGAATTTCCTTTGCTATTAAGCTTGTTATAGGTAACATAACAAGACTTGTAACATTTCCAAGGACATGATACCCAACATCTTCCAAAGAGTGAGCATCACCAGCAGTTTCTGTTAAATTCTCAATTATCCTCCTTGTTCCAAGTATTATCATGTTAGCAAACAGCACTTCGTCTATTCTGTCCTTGAATGTCCCTAATATACCAGACATCCATGTATTAACACCAGTAGTCATTGACCCTATCCATGTCCTGAAGGTGTTATATATATTTGTAAAAAAACCTGTTATTGAGTCCCACATCCACCCAGCTAACTTCGCAGTCTGTGCACCAATCCAACATATTGCTGACCACAACCATTGACCAAACCCTGTTAGTCCACTCCAAATGTTACCACCTATCCACTTCAATCCGTCCCAGATAGTTTCACCCGCCCATGAAATTCCATCCCATATCCATGCACCAAAGTTATATAGTTGTGAACCTATCCACGAAAGAGATGCCCACATCCACTGACCAACATCATAGAGCTTATTTGCAATCCAATCGAACCCTGCTTTTAGAGAGTCCATCCCCAATTTCAGATATTCACCAAGCTTTTGGAATGCCCACCATATACCATTACCAATATCAGTTAGACCATTCCTTAAAGCTTGACCAAGGTTTACAAGTGCACTCCAAAGTTTATCACCAAAATAAGCAAGAGCATCATAAATAGACCTTCCAATGGTCGCCAATCCTTCCCCAACATAAGCAATGCCCTTGCCTACTTCATCAGTGAAGCCAGATAACCCTGTCCAAATACCTGTGCCCCAGTTCGTTATGTCCGTTAATATGTCATCCCACCAGCCCATCTGTCTTTCACATCCGTATCTTCACAACTATTCCCCTGTTATCTATCTCTACATCAGCAATCTGTGCCAAATCACCTGCCTTGCTGAACAGCTCCTTCAAGATTACTTCTTTTGGAAATATGACTTCCAACCCTCCATCTACCACATTCACCGTTGCATTCGGAACTTGCTGCTTTATACCATCTGCCATAAATTGCAGCATTGTTTTCTTCTGTGCCTCTCCTCCTGCACCCATATCCATTCCTGGGATTCCACCAGGCATTCCCATTCCAGCCATTTTTTCTTACATCCCCTCCTGTTTGTTTAAATCACGTTGATTCTAATCCACTTTCAGTGCACTACTCGGACTCGGATGAGACTCAGGAAAATCCGCAGGTTCTGCAGTCTCAATCTCTGCTTTCACTATTTCCAGCTCAGTCAAAAAGCGAGTTCTGTCAAATGGTAAAAATCCGACAGCAAGCTTACCAGACTGACTTTCACTAACTTCTACAATTAGCCGCCTTAACAAACCGACCACTTTAATTCCACTATCGTTTATCATTTCTTTTTTTTTCACCTCCTATTTAACTAAACAATATTGCTGTTGTGACACTTAGATGTGCCAATTTCCAGGGGTCATCCATAACCTGACTCCAGACATGCTGCATCCAGCTCCAAATAAACATGAAGACCTGTCTTACAAAACCTATAACAGTAGGCATGACTCCCTTTAGCTCATCTGCTATAATGTTTCCCATGTGCTGTGCTGATGCAGCAGCAGTTGCTAATGCTACTGGTA
>JAGMCL010000102.1 GCA_023129165.1 Caldifarciminota bacterium
CCTGTCCAGGGGTCTCTATAATAATATTGAAGTTCGGGGAGTTGATTGAACCTGCCATAGGCAAAGTACATAGCCGTCCGTTCGGTTATGGGATGGGATATACCCAGTCTTGGTGATATCCAGTATCTTATTCCTTCGACATCAAGTTCCATTCCTGTTGCACGTTCCCAGAGTGCAATATACTCGGATTCTCTTACGGTTCGTCCCGGGTCAAAGAAATCAACCCTTGCTCCCGCATTTACGATAAGTCCTCCGAGTTCTATCTTGTCCTGTAGGTATGCAGCACCAATATACGGATAAGCATCGAATATCCACCTGTAAAGGCCGTATTCTGGCCAGGGACCAGGGATAGTATCCCTGCCCTCATAGAAGTAGGAACCAGCATATTGTATATCTGTATACCTTATTTTATGATAGTTAAGTTCAAAACCAGACTTTATGAGATGACGAGGGTGAACCTGCGAGGTGATATCCCCCCTGAATGTGTAAGAATATGTATTATCCTCTCTATAATTTCCCTGTACCCCGATATCTATGAACCCATCTTCATTGGTGTCATGTCCGTAATCAGAACCAACATAAATTTTATCCCAGGTTGTATCTCCGTCTTCAACAACCATTACACTGTCCCAGTGCCAGAATTGAGGAGGTTTTCTACCATTTAATATAGATTTATAGTCTGTTGCCAGTCTTCCTAACTTCACGGTATAGAATGTCTTTGGGGAGAGGGTGTGGGTAAAGTTTACGGTAAACTGTTCTGTTGTGCGGGAACCAGAGTGTGTAGAGTCAGGAAGGTTTTTCCATCCCCAATTAAACCAACTCCATCTCGACCATCCGCTTCTATACCCAAGTGTTAGTTTATGGTTGGTTGTTATCCTGTATGCCAATTTCAGGTCTTCAGTGTAGTTATTACTTTGTCTGTCGTTGTATTCAAATCCGAAAAATTCGTTGGTTTGTCTTGTTCTGTGATTTGAAAGGTATGTATCGGTCAGATTCGCGCTTCCTGAGGCAAAGAATGTAATATCTCCGGGGATATTTATTCCAAGAGGTCGTAAAACAAAATTAGTAATGGGTTCTGGTCCTCCAAGAGAGAATGAAATGTAATCTGTGTTGAATGAATAATCCTCAGGAGAAATTCTATCAGTTTTATACTGAACACTGCCAGAGGGTCTTCTTCTACCCTCACGGGTTACTATATTTATCACTCCTGATTGTGCCTGTCCGTATTCGGCATTAAATCCCCCTGTGAGGATTTCCATCTCTTCCACAGAAACAACATCGAGCTCAAGAATTTGACGTCCACCATATAGAGGATGGGTAATAGGAAGTCCGTCTACACAGTAAAGTATCTCCCCACCTCTACCACCTCTAATATGTATATCAGTTGCCCTTTCTCCTCTTACCTGAATACCCCTTCCTTCTTCATCCTGAATATCAAGAACAGGAGCAGCAGTAACTACTCCTGGTTGAATGCTTATTACATCTCCTATATTTTCAACACCAGCTATTCTATTCATTTCCTCTTTTGTTTTATAGCGTGCACTGGATGTTATATCAGGTAAGACAAGGGGTCTTTCTGCCCTTACAGTTATACCCTCCATCTCGAGGACTGTCTCCCCGAGGTTAAAATCAAGTCTTGTTGTTAGGTCCACAGATACCCTTACCTCACTCTTAGTAACTGTTGTATATCCTAACATCCTTGCCTCAATAGAGTATACTCCTGGATGTATCTGAATAATGAAGTATTCTCCATTCTCATCAGTCGCGGCGCCAAGAGAAGTTTCTGTGATTACTACATTTGCACCAGGTAGTGCCTTTCCTGTTTTTGAGTCTGTAACCTTGCCTGCTATCTTACCTGTAACTCCTGCGAAAACTCCTGTTGAAAGGAGAATAAAAAGCCAGATGAATTTTTTCATAAAACCCCCATATAATCATATTAAATATCAAAAATCAAATATCAAATTTTCAAGAACATCACAAACTCTCGTGATAATAGACCAGAGAATCCCTGTTATTGCGATCGTAATCTAAGCAATCCTTCACTGATAGTACGTCATTGCGAGCAACTAACAGGAACGTGGCAATCTCATATTTTAATATCCCCCTTAAATGCGATTGCTTCATCGTCCGTCAACGACGGACTACTCGCAATGACAGAGAAGAATATGTTATTGCGAGTTATACAAACTGTATAGACTGTAGATAATCAGTAGACTCGGAGTGCAGTAGCTTGTTCTCATCCCTTATCGCCCCGCCAAAGGCTGGGCTCCTACCATTAATTTACTATTTTCGATTGTCGATTCCTGTCTACCGACAGGTAGATACGATTGCATTCCAATTTGTGTTCCTCGATAGTCAATGTTCAATCGCAAATCTTCCCTCTTCTCGCAAGGTTTAAGCCTTGCCCTACACTCCACGATATTTTAGATTGTTAATTACTAATTTTATATTGACAATTGATTTTTCTCTTCTCTCTTCCCCGTTTCACCGGTTCCCCATTTCTCGCCCTACACCTCACGCTTTACGCACTACGATATTCTCTCTTCGCCCCGCCAGAGGCGGGGCTCCTACCTTCTATCTTATAAGTGCTCTGTGGTTTAAAATATGTGTTTTTTACATTCCTAAAAGTTCGTCGAGAATAATACTAACAAACTCCTTTGCACCGTTCTCCTTTATATAATATAAAGGAAAACCAAGGAATACTACCTCATAAACTGTTCCTCTATAGAAGATACCACAGGGTATACCATCAAATCCGGGGTCCTCTGAAAGAGATTCATAATATAACATAGGTTCGGTAAATGCACCCTCAAGAACCACAAAGGCGTTAGGAAATGCTGGTCTAAATGGATTAAGTTTAAGTGTATCTACTGCAAGTGAACATATCCCGGTTGTACCAAGAAAATCACCCATGAAATCATCGTTTTCATTTGCCCACCTTATATGTAGATAGTCGAACGCAAAACTTCCAGAACTATATTCAATAGGAAAACTCTCTCCTTCCTCTCGCAGGTTAAAAAGAACCCTCCAACCTCCTAAAAAGATTTTACCACCAATATTTAGATATTCCTGAAGGAGGTTTATATATTCGGAGAGATGGTGGTCTTGTTTATGGTCAGCATGCCAGAAGATAGTCTGGTATTTTGATAAAGCAATCTTAGTGAGGGTAGAATCTGAAAGGTCCCATTCATCGTATTCATAACCATTCAGAATTGTTCTGTAAAAACTATCAACCTCTGCATCTGTAGGATTCTCCAGACTTCCAGAACCATCTCTTGTATCATCAACGAGGAGCATTGTTCTCTCCATACTTGGTAGTATAAGTAATATTTCAATCTCTGCAGGGGTTGGGTCCTCAATTCCTGTATTGTCCCTTGATTTGACCATTATAGTATGAGTACCATTGAGGGAGTCAAAGTCTGATGGGATGAGTATTACAGAGGTATCTGTTTGCCAATTACTCCAGGGTTTGCTGTCAACCTTGTAGGAGTAGTCGACAACTTCACCCCCTGGGTCAGGGTCGTTTCCTGTAAACAAAAGTGGAATTCCCTCCCACCAATCTGATATGGATTGCAGAACAAAGAAGGTGTCACCATCATTTGGAGATGTTATTTCTGTCTCAGGTGCAACGACAAGTGGAGTATAAAAGTATCTCTCAGCAGGTGTAGGGTCGTACTCATCATCGTTATCAACAGCCCTCACCACAAACTTCTGTAAATTTAATGTATCGGAAGACTCAAATATTATTGTATCGTGACCCTCCTCAATGAATGTCCACGATGTATAAAATGAGTCTCCTCTATATAGATGCCAGGTTATATACCTGTACTCGTATCCCTTTATATAACCATCGGTATCCTCACCCTTCCAGTGGATCTCAAGAATAGGAAAATAAGGATTTGTTGAGTCGTTCTCAGGTGGTATGTTTGTGAGGATAGTATTAGGAGGAAGATTTGGATTGGCTGGATTTATTTTACAGGAAAATAGTATAAAAGAGAGGAGGACAACAGAGATATACAGTATATTCTTCATATTACCTCCAGTAAATCAAAATGTTGTGTTAAATATCAACCACAGAGTGCATATATAATATTAAATATCAAATATTAAATATTAAAATTACATATAAAAAATTAAAAATTCCTGAGGATATACATTTGAGTTCTCTGTGGTTTATTCGTAAATTTAAAATAACATATTAATATGGTCTTATTCGACATTTTACCATAGAGTTTAAAATTATAAATTTAGAATCCTAATTTCGAAACAAATTCCAAATTATAAATGTAAATATTGCAAACGAAACTGAATTAAATAAGAAGAATTTAGCAAATTGGGATTTGGATATTGTTTAGTATTTAGAATTTAACATCTTTAGTGCTTAATTTTTTTAATTTATTGTATCATCAATGTAAATGTAGGAGTGCATCTGTACTCATCCCTCCATCTATATATGGATTGTGATGCCTCAAATTGTAAAATTACCCTCGTGGTATCTCTCTCGTTAATTATTATCTCACAGGGAAGGTAAATATTTGAACTGCCATAGAGAACTATAGGAATCCAACCGCCCCCGATAATTGCAGCATCTTCAGGTTCAGCAGTAAAGTATATCTCAGTGTATCTTCCAGGAGGAAAATAGGTCTGTCCTGCAAGAATGGGAATAAATGAAGAATCCTCTAACTCAAATACGTTCACAAGTCGTGTGGTATCTTCGTAATAGTCAACGGAGGGATATACATATGAAAATGCACTGTCCTCCCGATAGACTACAATTTCCCTGACCCCTAATAACATTATATCACCCTCTATAATACCAAGACTGTCAATATCATCTGGATTAGAGCAGAAATATATCTCAAGTACACCTGGTTCGGGTGTCTCTTCAAAGTTTACACAGCCTCCCAGTATAAGAAAGACAAGAAATACTATTATTTTTATTCTCATATATCCTCCATTTCTTCTTTGTTTCTACCTTTCATAAAATTGGTAAATATTTACATTTCTCGTTTAACGTTGTCGATGCTTGTGTCGATGCTCGATTTTTCGTTCTCGAAGCTCGTCTACTTACATATCTCATGTCCACACGGATCCTGTTGACGAGTCTGTGACCTGCAGAATGTCTTTTTCCAGTTTCAAGCTTCCAGCTTCGAGTTTCGTTACCTGATTGCCTTCAGGCAGGTGAGTTTCCTTAACGTTTACCCTGTTAAATAACATAATAATAAATGTCAGAGTTCTACAGTAACCGCTTCTATTAAACAGGGTAAACCCAGTTTCGATTCCTGTAGCTTTATGAAATTTATTGTTTTTCTATTCTTTTCTCTGTTATACAATCAAACCAGTGAAGTTTAGCAAGGTCAAGATGTGCATTTATACTTTTACCCCTGTTGCAGCGTAAATCAGCAGGTGCTCGCATCACAAGAGAGATATCGTCAATTTTTCCATATACAAGGGATTCGTTACCCATAAGTTCAATAAACTCAACTACGAGTTTTAATGTTTCCTTTGAAAAGGTTTGAGTTTTTAATAAGCCTTTACTTGTTGTCTCTTCATAAATATCATCGGGTCTCAATCCGAGAATTACCTCTTTTTCCTCATATCCTGTTAGTTGTTTTTTTGAATCTGAATATAGAGAAATTCTTATATTGCCTGAGATGAATATATAACCATTGCTGGATGTTATGGTGCCCCTTATAAAATTCATTGGAGGGTTACCAATAAATCCAGCTACAAAAACATTTGCAGGTTTGTTGTATAAATTTAAAGGGGTATCAATCTGTTGTACCTCCCCTTTATTTAATATGACAATCCTCTGACCCATAGTCATAGCCTCTATCTGGTCATGTGTAACATATATCATCGTAGTACCTAATTCCCTGTGTAATTTCTTAATCTCTGCCCTCATTTGTACTCGAAGTTTTGCATCTAAATTCGAAAGGGGTTCATCAAATAGAAAAACCTTGGGAGCTCGAACAATAGCCCTTCCAACTGCTACTCGTTGACTCTCGCCTCCAGAGAGTTCGCTTGGTTTTCTCGGTAAAAGGCTATCTATACCGAGTATACCGGCTGCATCTTTAACCTTACCCTCAATCACAGACTTTGAATATTTTCTCAGTCTTAATGCGAATGAAAGGTTATCATAAACCTTCATATGAGGATATAGGGCATAATTCTGGAAAACCATTGCCACATCCCTGTCTTTTGGTGATAAGTCATTAACAAGGTTATTGTCTATATATATATCTCCTTCAGTTGGCTCATCAAGACCTGCTATGAGACGAAGGATTGTTGATTTTCCACATCCTGATGGACCCACAAGAACAAAAAATTCTCTATCCTTAATATCCAGATTGATGTGATTGACAGCGACAACTTTATTATCAAAAACTTTTGATATGTTATTAAGGAATACTTTTGCCATTTATTTACTCCCTCTCAATTCATATTCTATCTTGAGTAATACATCCTGACCATAATTTCCAAACTTTCTTCCAAATAGGTTTATACCACCCACATTCTTTGCGTCCTTCTTTACCTCAAATCTCACAATTATAGGGCCATTATTCCCCATACAAATATCAGCTATTTTCTTATCTGATAGACGCACGCCATCTATGAAGGCTCCTTTTTTATCTATACTCCAGTGTTTCAAAACACCAAATTGAGTATATCTCTCAGGCCACCAGGATGGAGTTATCTCTCCTTTCTTACCACCAAAATCTCCTGGACATGTCCATGTACCTATCTCAACTCCGTTTACAAAAAGGGTTATATCAGAAGGATAATCGTTATTATAATCTGGAGCCTCTGAACACATTTCAAGGACAATCTCTATTCCTGTAGCCTCGCATCCAGGTGGAATATTGTTAGGGAAAGCATATTCAACAAAACCTCTGGAGAACCACAGGAGTTGGGCAAACACATGCTCTGGTTCAAAGAAGGAGTTGGGTGAATCAAGGAGTCCAATTATCTGACGGTCACTTACAATGCCACAGGTTGGGTAAACCTCACAATTTTTATAAAGACCAACAGGCATATATACCTCTACTGTATTGGATGGTGGTACCTCTTTAGAAACAGTAAATTCAACAAGAATATTATCATAGTTCCTTGCACAAACTTTCTGTAACCCCTGAGACGCTACTTTATACTCTGATGTTACAAGCCCAACCTTTTCAAGTTTCTGTATATGCATGGTTATACCTGGTTGGGGTATATTTAGCCTGTTGGCAATCTCATTTACGTTGAGTGGACCATTACCAAGTAGTTCGATAATCTTTAACCTTGTCTCTGAAGCAAGAGCCTTCAATATAGAAAGATTATCTTTACCTTTAATCTTTTTTGGAGGCATAATCAATAAATATATAAATATTTATTTATATATATAAACCAAATATATACTAAATTTATATAATATTATCTTTATATATATAATAATACAAATTTTTTAATTTGTCAAGAAAAAAATTAAGTTTTTTAAAAAAGTCAGCGGATTAAGCAGATATTATTCAACGGATTGAACGGATTGAGTAGATATATTTCAACGGATTAAATGGATTGAACGAATATTATTCAATGGATTAAAAAATATATAATTCAACGAAATAAGCGGATTTAGTGGATTAATCTTACATGTCTGATGTAACTACATCTTTTAAAGTAATAGAAAAATAAGATTGCCACACTCACTTCGTTCGTTCGCAATGACAGAAAATAGCGTTGTCATTGCGAATCCGTCACACTTCTTGACGGACGAAGCAATCGCATTTGATGAGGGATAATTATCAGCAAGGATATTGGTGTCAGCATAGACATCCACTCCAATTTTACACTATTTTAGTAAATATGTCAAGGAAAAATTGGACGTCCCGCCTTTGGCGGGATGTCCCGCATTTTACGGGACCTCTGCAAAAGGCAACGGTCGTCTTAAAGCGGGACAAATTACCCATGATTTTTTTATTGTGGGGGATACTCGAGATTAGGACTTGTTGTATGCTTTCCTGTGCAATTAAGAAAACTCATGGTCATATGATACTATTTTAGAAATATGAGCTTCTTCAACTCTTTAAGACCATTTACAGAAAGCACATAGAAATAAACTCCAGAGGGCAACCCTACCGGTTTCCAGATAACCCTATGAGTTCCAGCTTCCATTTGCCTATCTACCAGAGTGGTCACTTCTCTCCCTACGAGATCGAGAACTTTGAGACTTACCTTTCCACAATCTTTGAGGCTAAGTTCAATAGATATGGTAACATTGAAGGGATTGGGATAGTTTCGAGTAAGAGAGTATGATAGAAATTCACGCTGTTCATATTCATCTACACCGATGTAGATTGGACCCTCGCACCTGGCAACACCTATGCGGGTATCCGCTCCTCCATAATAGAGATACCAGATATCGTTGTAATTCACCAATCCTTCCGAGAACACCACATTGTCAACTTGTCCAAATCTCTCCCAGTCCTTTTCTGGCACCAGAATGGGTTCCTCTGCCCGGGTAAGTATGTGCGTAGGATCGTCCTTTGAGAATAGAACCCATCCGGTAGCGTATTGAAAAATCCGTCCGGCTCCGGTGGTACCGATCTGAGCTATATTAGAGGGATCAGTCACATCGAGGATCCGGAGACATATTTCCTCAACAACATAGGCGATGTTACTGACGACAGCCGATGCTAACACCAGAGCACCTGACATCGGGTAGCTACCAAGAGGCTCAGGACTTGCAGGATTGCTAATATCCAGGATTATGAACCCTGCTCTCTGGTAGCCAATATAGGCTCTATTTCCCACAATAGTGGGATACCAAACCTCTCCCATGTCCAGATTCGCCAATGAGTAATATCCGACTTCTTCTGGAGCAACGGGATTGCTTACATCAATGATCCTCAGACCCGTACGGTTATCTCCCATATACACAAATTTGCCCTGAACCTGAAGACCACGGGCCCAATCGTACGGTCCGCTCGGCCACCGGGGTTGGGTGATAACATCACAGCAGAAACTAACTCCTTTGGGATTTGATTTATCACGAACATCTACGATCACCAAGCCGAAGTTGCCTGCCGCACAATAGGCGGTGTCATTCACTACCCTTACATCATGGAACTCCGCTTTCCCATGCCAACTATTTGGATCTCCTATGTAGGGGGAACCAATATCCTGATCAGTGTTGTACAAAGAGATTCTTGTAGGGTTAGCAGGATTACTTATATTTACGATACTCAAACCGTGCCAGGTATCAGCAAAATAGGCATAATTGCCAACTACATGTAACCCTCTGCACTCTGTATAACTATCAACAAGACTACCCACGACCGTAGGATTTATAGGATCGGTAATATCATAAATCCAGAAACCAGACTGAAAGGCTGCGACATACAGGGTATTTCCTTCGACCTGCACCCCCCATGCCTCAGGGGCCTTGCCTAAAGGGGTGGGAATGTTAATTGTGTTTGTCACATTTGGGTTAGCCGGATCAGAAATATTAATTATCCACACTTTTGCATTGCTGGTGCCTCTACCAGGGACATAGGCATAATCTCCATCAGGGGATAAGTCCACATCCCAGGCTCTATCAATGGCATTTTCATCACCGTGCCAACCAGCGCCATTATAAATCAACAGGATTCCTTCCTCCATGAGTACAGGAGGTGGACCAGGTTCCACAAGAGTAGCATCAAAATATCCACTTCTGGGTCTCATTACAGGATTTGGGTCCACAGTCCAGTTAATTAAATCGTCGGAATAGGCGATCCACATATTAGAGTCACCAAAGTACATAATATATTGACCGTTAATTTCTTCTGCCAAAATTGCTCCTGCCTTGCTCCAACCCCATGAGGATAGGATAGGACCATATTTATTCCAATGGATAAGATCTTGTGAAGTAGCCAAAGCTAACCTCGCCGTATGCCCATCATAAGCAGTATAAGTAAGATAATAGGTGTCACCAACCTTTACAATTCTGGGGTCTTCGCAGCCACCTGGTGTCTCATAATCATATTCGGGAACTATCACTGGTTCGGGTCTTCTTGTGAAATTGGTCCCATCGATGCTTTTAGCCAATCCAATCCTTGATGTACCATTCCACTGACCCGCACCAGTTGTATCTTCTGCACGATAAAGTAGATATAAAGTATCATTTCTGACTATTGCTGCGGGATTAAAAACAGCCTTTTCCTCAAAACCCGTTCCCTGGGGTTGTAGGATCGGGTTCCCTTCATATTTCAAGAAGGGACCAACTTGTTGCGGAAACGCAACACCTATAAGAATTGTGCACAGTAAAAGCGAGTCTATCGCGCCTATGGACATTCTTCTTTCCATCACTTCACCTCGTGTAGCTCTCTTAAATTACGACTTTATAATTATTTATTTACAAAGTGCAATAAAACGCATTTTTTATCTATTTTACAGTCAATCTTATTCACAAAACCTCTATGTCACTCCTCTAAGGTTAAGTTCACCGGCACGATGACAGGCAACCCAATGATTAGTTCCGACCTTTTGCCACTCTGGTTCTACATTCTTACATATCGCCTTTGCATACTTGCATCGAGGATGAAAATAGCATCCTGGAGGTGGATTGGCAGGGTTGGCCACCTCACCCAGGAGGATAATTCGCTCCATTCTCAGGCGAGGATCGAGCTTGGGAACAGCGGATAAAAGAGCCTCAGTATAAGGATGCTTTGGACGAAAAAATAGTTCTTCAGTGTCAGCAAGTTCAACAACCTTGCCAACATACATAACCGCCACACGATCAGAAATATGTTCAATTACAGATAAGTCATGGGAGATAAATAGATAGGTTAGATTAAATTCTTTTTGTAAATCCTGCATCAAGTTTAATATCTGTGCCTGCACAGAGACATCAAGAGCAGAGACTGGTTCATCAGCCACAACAAATTTAGGATTCACTGCCAGAGCCCGAGCAATTCCAATGCGCTGGCGTTGTCCGCCACTAAATGCATGAGGATACCGTTTAAGATGTTTTACATTTAATCCCACTATTTTAACTAAGTCTTTAACTCTATCTTTTAATTCCTTTCCCTCAGCAATCTTATTAATCACTATTGGTTCTCCGATAATGTCAAATACTGTCATTCGTGGATCTAAAGATGAATATGGGTCTTGAAAAATCATCTGCATATCCTTTCTAATCAATCTTAGGTCTTCTTTATCCAGTTGAGTAATATCTACAGTTTTGCCTTCCTCGGTTCTAAAAAGAACTTCTCCCCCGGTAGGTTCAATAGCACGCAAAATACACCTACCAAGAGTAGTCTTGCCACAACCGCTTTCTCCCACCAATCCCAAAGTCTCGCCTTTCGAGACATAAAGATTAATTCCGTCAACTGCCTTTATATAACCTACTATATTTTTCCAGAATCCTTTCTCAATATAGAAATATTTCTTAAGGTTTTTAATTTCTAAGAGTGCTTTTCTATTATCTTCAGACATAATTACCCAAACAGGAAACACCTAACTTTGTGTTTCTCTTGTACTTCTACTAAAGGAGGGTTATCTAAATTACAAAGACCTTCTTTAAACTGGGGGCAGCGTGGATAAAATCTACATCCTCTCGGAAGCCCTAAAGGGAGAGGTACTGCTCCTTTGATAGACTCAAGTCGCATCCTTGCTTTTCTTCCCACCTTAGGAATGGATTTTAATAATCTTACAGTATAGGGATGCAAAGGATTATGGAAAATTTCATCTATACTACCATACTCTACAATTTTACCTAAATACATAACCGCTACTTCATCTGTTATCTCTGCAATAACCCCCAAATTGTGGGTAATATAAATAATAGACATTCCAAATTCCTTCTGCAAATCTTTCATCAATTCCAAAATCTGAGCCTGCACAGTAACATCCAAAGCGGTGGTAGGCTCGTCTGCAATTAGCAGGTTGGGCTTACAGCATAAGGCCATAGCAATCATTGCTCTTTGTCGCAAACCACCAGAAAGCTGATGGGGATACTCGTCTATGCGCTGGGATGGGATAGGAATGCCGACCTTATCCAACATTTCTATGGCAAGCCTTCGGGCTTTTTGTTTATTTATCTTCTGATGGAGAAGGATAGCCTCCATAATCTGATTCCCGATAGTGTGCAGAGGGGAAAGGGAAGTCATCGGCTCTTGAAATATCATAGTTATTTCATTGCCCCGGATATTTCTAATCTCTTTTCCAAAAGGGTCTAACCTGGCGAGGTCGATGACTTTTTTATTATTCTGGTGGAATAGAATTTCTCCTTCTGTTTTACCAGGATGAGGAACTATACGCAAAATAGACTGAGCGGTAACAGATTTGCCACAGCCTGATTCTCCAACCAGACCAAGGGTTTTTTCTCTTTTTATTTTAAAACTCACCCCATCTACTGCCTTCAACACGCCTTCATCTAAATAGAAGTAAGTTTTGAGGTCATTTATTTCTAATAAAAGGGCGTTGTTTTTCATTTTCGTATTAAACTAACCGCAGGTTAAAACCTGCGGCTACACCAGTATCATTTGTAAGGATCGGCTGCGTCCCGTAGGCCATCTCCCATGAAATTAAAAGCCAATACTGTAATGATAACAAAAAGACCGGGAATTAAAAGCCAGGGATGAAGGGCAACCGAGCGAACATTTTGTGCATCCTGTAGGAGCACTCCCCAGCTAACCACTGGAGGTTGGAGTCCAAGCCCGAGAAAACTTAAGGATGTCTCTCCTAAAATCATGCTCGGTATAGCTAAGGTTATATTCACTATGAGGTATGATAAAAATGAGGGAAGAAGATGTCTGGTTATAATCCGGTAATCTGTTGCTCCGGCAATCTTTGCTGCCATAACAAAATCTTCTTCCCTTAATTCTAAAAGCTTTCCTCTTACTACCCTTGCCAAACCGCACCATCCCACAATAGAAAGAATGATAGTAATTCCAAAGTAGACTTTAATTGGCGGCCAATGGGGTGGTAAAGCAGCTGCTAAGCACATCCAGAGAGGGATAGTGGGTATGGATATTAAAAACTCTATGACTCTCTGGATAACCATGTCAACCGTTCCACCAAAATATCCAGAAATTCCACCTAATATGCATCCCAAGATAAAACTTAAAAATACTCCTACTAACCCGATGGATAAAGAAATCCGAGCGGCATGCAGATTACGGGAGAACAAGTCCCTACCTAATTTGTCGGTTCCAAAAATAAATATTGTTCCCACTGATTTTACCCCAAAAAGATGAATATCTGTTGGAAATAAGTTCCAGAGCCTATACTTGTCACTATGAGTGAAGAAATAGATGGGGTATTTTTTAGTTCTGTCCTCGGTATATGTTCTACGAAATGTTACAGGGTCAATCTTTCTTTTTAGTCCATAAACAAATGGGCGAAGATGAAATCCTTTTTCATCGAAGAAATGAATTCTCTGTGGCGGGGCGTAGATGTATTGTGTATGCCGTTTATATATGTCCTGTGTGGAAAAGAATCCACAGAATATAGTTATAAAGTAAAAAATAGACAGTATAGTGCCGCCAAAAATGGCCAACTTATGTTTCTTGAACTTTCGCCACATGAGTTGCCATTGTGAAGCGATATAGAATTTTTCTTCAAGGCTGGTTTTATCTTGCTTGTTTTTCATAGCGAATCCGCGGATCTAACCAGACTAATAAAATATCGGAGATAAAGGTTCCAATTACAGTCAAAAAGGCTAAAATCATAATCGAACTACCCGCTAAATACATATCCTGGTTCACCAATGACCGGAAAAGCAAGGGGCCCACTGTAGGAAGGTCAAGTACTATAGCCACAATAGTTTGGCCAGAAACTATACCTGGAAGGAGCCAGCCAATTGTACTTGCTATAGGATTAATGGCTACTCTTACTGGATATTTAAATAAAAGTCTTCTTTCCGAGACCCCCTTGGCACGAGCAGTGATGACATATTGTTTTCGAAGTTCGTCTAATAGACATCCTCGCATAATACGGATAAGCCCGGCAGTGCCAGCCATACCAATTACTAATACAGGGAGCGGCAGATGCTTTAGCAAATCTATAAATTTAGCTCCACTCCAATCAGCCAACTGATATTGAGGCGAAAAAAGACCACCAACACTGATTCCAAAATATCTATAGAAAAAAAACATCAGTATTAGTGCAAAAAGGAACCCAGGCGTAGCCAGACCAATAAAACCGATAACCGTAAATGTATAATCACCGATAGAATACTGGCGGGAAGCTGAGTAGATACCGATCGGGATAGCCAGTAGATAGGTAAAAATGAGGGTAAAAATGGAGATTGTTACTGTTAATGGCAGGCGTTCAGCTATCAAATCTTTAACTGGTCGATTCCACTCGAAAGATTTTCCAAAATCCCCATGGAACATTTTCCACATCCATTTGCAATACTGAAGATGTATTGGTGAATCAAGGTCATACTGTTTTCTCAATGAAGCGATTTCCGCTTCGTCAACAATC
>JAGMCL010000103.1 GCA_023129165.1 Caldifarciminota bacterium
AGGAAATTAGAAATATATATCAGAAGAATTAGAATCTTTGGAATTGGAGATAAGTTATACGATTTTTATACTGCAATAAGTATCTACAGGTATAAGAGGACAGCCATCCTTATCGGTATTCTACTATCCTTTGGGGTTCAGACTGCCATAGGTATACAAAACTACTTTATCGCTCGATCGCTGCACCTTCAACTTGACCTTTTACCCTGTATAGTATTTCCATCTATTATAAGTGTTATAATCATGCTCCCATCGATTGGTGGACTGGGGATCAGAGAGGTTTCCTACATTTACTTCTTCAATATGCTGGGAATACCCAAAGAGGCGTCGTTTTCCCTTTCAATAATTTTCTATCTGGTGGGGGTTATAGGAAGTCTACCAGGAGCAGTGATATTTCCTTTAATGAAAAGGTTTAGAAAAGAGGATAAGCAGTTATAAGCAAATCCCTACCGATTCGTCTGATATTGGTATATCTGAGCTCTATAGAATCCTCAAGTGATTCATAACCAAGATCTCCCAAAAAAGAGATTCCTTTCTCTCCAAATATCTTATTTCCTATGAATATGTAAAATTTATCAACCAATCTCTCTTTTATAAAAGAGGTAAAAACAGCCTTTCCACCCTCCACAAGTATGGAGGTTATATTATTATCTCCTGCCCTTTTAAGAAGTTTCCTCAAATCAACCCTTCTGTTTTCGTCAGTTCCTAATTTCCACAGTTCTGCACCCAACTCTCGTTTTTTAGAAGATGTGGTTGCTACTATACATTCATTACCTAAAACCTTTGCATCATCAGGAATACAGAGATTTGAGTCAAGCACTATTCTTTTCGGATTCTTCCCTTTTACAAATCTTGTAGTTAAAAGGGGATCATCAATGATTACTGTATTCAATCCTACTAAAATTGCATCCACTGACGAACGAAGTCGATGGACATATATTCTTGCTTTCTTATCTGTTATCCATCGAGACTCACTTTTATGTGTGGCTATTTTTCCATCGAGTGTAATCGCTACCTTCATGAATATAAAGGGCTTTCTTGTCGTTATAAATTTAATATATGTTTCATTAAGGAGTCTTGCCTCTGTTTCACAGATACCAATTTCTACATCAAGACCCTCTTCAATTAGCCTTTTAACCCCTCTACCGTTAACTATGGGGTTTGGGTCAACAGTCGCTAAATAGACCTTTTTTATACCTGCCTTCATTATTTCATCTACGCAGGGTGATGTGGCACCATAGTGCACACAGGGTTCAAGAGTAACAAATAAAGTAGCACCTCCTGCCTTATCATCTGCCTCTTTTATAGCCATATATTCTGCATGAGGTTCTCCCTTTCTCTTGTGGAATCCCTTACCAATTATCTTCCCATTCTTCACTAAAACCGCACCAACCATAGGATTGGGGGATGTAGTACCCAATCCCCTCCTGGCAAGAACCAACGCATAACGCATATAACTAAGAATGTCTTTTTCAGTCATCATTATCAGTTAAAGTTGTTATTGTTTCTATTGTGTTTGCAAAAGCAAGCTTTTGCCTGCTTACCGCAGGCAGGCACTCCATTTTATTATAATAGTTTTTGGAGTGCCCCGCCTTGGCGAAGCTGATAACAGATAGCTTTACATTGCTAAATATTTCATTATCACGAAACTTTGGGACAATGTCTATTTCTTTACTCCCCCATAAACACAGTATTACAGACTATCTTAATACTACCACCCTGCACAGATAAGATATCACCAAGTGTAGATGGGCGTATTGTTTCTACAAATGCCTTCATTACTTCAGAAATGACCCTTGCATCTTCCAGAGCTCTGTATATAGGAAGCATATTTAATTTTAGTTGCTTTGCTATATATGATAACGTATTATGCTTGAAAATAAATTTTCTTCTTGCTATTATAAGTGTATCTATAACAATATTATCCACTGGTTTAATAACCTCTCCTGAAAGAAAAGAAAGACAAAATGGGGCGTTATGAAAAACGAGAATCGTATCACCAATAAATGAGAGGAATTCCTCTTTAACTTCGGTGAAGGAAGGAGCATCACAAAGCATCTCATCTGTAATCCCTGTCTTATAACTTGTAGATCTGGGTAGTGGAGTATCAGGATTTATAAGGGTTGAAAACTCAGAGTGCTTTGAGAGAAGATTAAATCTTACAGCGCCAATTTCGCATATCTTATCACCAAGATATGGATATGCTCCTGTGGTCTTAATGTCAACCCCAGTAAAAGTTAATTTACCCACCGGAGTCTTGTATATCATTTTAGTTGTACCGTCTTGTATTATATGATAATCAAAATATAAAGATATCTCCTATATCTCTGTAAGCATCCTAAGTGCAACTGTATCCCATGGATGTAATTCAATCCATCTTACGAGCACCTTTCTTGCTACCTCTCTACTATCATCTTGAATCAGGAAGCCAACTACATTTCCTGTGAGTTCAGGATTTTGAACTATAGAATCACGAATATCGTAAAATTTCAAGGTATCTCCGGTCTCATGGTAAAAGTAAAGCATTCCAGCAACTCCTGCTGGACTTCTCGGGTTTAAGTTCTTCGCCTTTTTAAAATACTCTATAGCCTTTTCAAAATCACCATCTTCAAGCTTTGTCTTTCCTGCTGCATACAAGGTGAATGGTTCCTGTGTCTCGTCTACAGTCTCAAATAGAAGTTCCTTAACCTTGGATGTTTCACCTGTCATTTGGTATATATTTATTATCATCTGTTCAAATGGTATGCCCTTTATTCCCAACATTCTTCCCATCTCATAACACTCTAAAGCCCTCTCGAAGTTCCCTCTCTTCTGATGTTCCATACCAAGAGAGAAGAGAGTTACAGAGTAGTTGGACAATAACTTTCTCACGTTTTCATCCTTATACACAGATTTATCAAACAGCGACCTATAATTATATACCTCAAAGACCAGACTGTCGGTTTTAGCAAGGTCAAAGTGGGGGCCTTTACTTTGAGGGACAATCTTTCTAACCAAACCCTCCATCGATAGATAGGATTCCCAATGCACAGTATTATCATGCGACACTGTAGTAGCAAAGTATATGGGTATCTCCCCCTCATATCCATCTTTCATAAGAAGTTCTACAAATTCACTATCAGGTAATAGATATTCCTCAGGTATTCTTACCCAGAACGTATCAGGGATTATCCATTCGCCAGTAGCCTTCCTCCTCACATAGTACTGAGGTGGAATAACTTCCATATCCTTTGGGAATAGTTCCCTATACCTAAGTGGGAGTTTCTCCCTTTTTAAAGGCAGGAACACCTTTTTCTTAAATTTCTTTCCTGCATTCATAACAGCAATGTCCCTTACAGCGAAGTCCTTTACAAAAAGTATTTTATTTCGCTGTATCTGACCATCTTTTACTACTGGATGAGGCATAAGGTTGTCAATCTCAAAATCTGTAAAGGATATGGACACACCCATATCGTTCTTTAACTGTCTTATATACCATTCAGTATTTATAAGCGACAGATTCGCAATTCTCACATCGAGTCTTGTTCTCTTGACTGCCTGTGCAAACCAGAGAGGAAATGTATCGTTATCTCCGTTTGTATAAAGTACAGCATCCCTATCACAGGAAACAAGCATATTATATCCATAATCATCCGGTATATAATTGGCGTGCCTGTTTGCAGGTGAGGAAAAATTTGACACGAGGGGGATTATCCCGATTAAAACCACTACTGGTATAGAATACTTTGTCCATACCTTAAGTCTTTTGAATAGTTCAAATAGTCCAAACCCAATAAAAAATCCGAACATAAGGAAAGATGGTCCAAAGAAATAGAATCTCTCCCTAACCTCCCTTGGACGATGAAACGGGTTTGAATCTGAGGGTGAAAATTTGAAGTTCATATAAAGAACCATTCCTAAACTGGCAAGGAAAAATGCAGTAAAAAACAACCAGAAGTAGTTTTTATCCCTTTTGTACATTGAAAACATACCAAGAAGACCTAAAATCGTTATAGCAGTTGTTCCAATTGCCGAGAAAATCTGAATCAACTGGTGCGATAAGGTTTGCAAGATAATAGCCTCCCTTGGCCATGGTGTAAACTGCCAGATAAAGTACCTGGCATAGAACATAAATTGCCAGAACAAAGCTACGGGTAGTGTATACCCTGTTTCCATCGCAGTTTTTCTGGGGAAAAGCTGTGCAGTTACATCTGAAGGACCGTATTGTTTTCTCGAAAATGCATCCCACAATTTACTAAAGGTTGTTGGTGCTGTCTCATTTATCATTGGATGAAGATTAGCCCTCACCAAAAGATAAAAATGGGTAGTGAAACCCACAAGAATGACTAAAACTATAAGAGTACGCAAGAGGGGTGATCTTAATGTTTTTATATTAGGAAGAAGTGCAAGTAGAATAACCGCAGATACCATACCTACTGCAGAGGAGTAATCTTCTCCCAGAGAACCTTTAAGAGCCATAAGTAATATAACTATAATAACCCAGGCTGCAAGTACACCAAATATCAAAAACCTCTTATCTCTCAAGTAATCTCGATTAATGAGAAGAGCAAAAACAAGTATACCTGGGGCTGCCAGCAGAGGTATAAGGTGTACCCCAACTGACAGGGCAAGGAGATATGCAATGAGAATTATCATCCTTCCTGAGTTGGGTCTTCCAATGTGGTGTCTCCACAGGAATGCCAACCACAGTGCAAATACAAACATAAAGGTAGCGGGAGCATACGCCTCAGCCTCAACCGCATTCCACCATGGAGTAAATGAAAATGCTGCAACTGACGCACTAACGAATCCGAGTGAATAGATTATTGACTTATCGATTCTTCTCCTGGGAGGGTGCCACTCAGACAGAATTGTAATAACCATAAAAAAAAGAAGACAAGCTGCGAGAGCACAAGGAAGAGAAGATAATAAATTCATACTGAATGCAGGATCGCTACCCAAAGGAAGGAATGAGAATAACCTTCTTAAAAGCACATGAAGTGGAGAGCCAGGAGGATGTGGGACACCAAGAGTATATCCACACGCAAGATATTCGCTAGCATCCCAGAAAGAGGCTGTGGGTTGCATTGTATAGAGATAAAAGCCAAACACGAAAACAAAAACCAAAAAGAAAGCCAATATCTTCTCTCTATTTTCCATATAACCTCCGTACTATACTAAAACATAAATGAAAAAAACACTCAAAGAATCCTTTTTAGTTCTTCTTTTAGATTTTCTCGTGTAATATTTGTTCTCAAATTCCTGTTATATGCCAATGATATTTTTCTTGTCTCCTCGGATATTACAATTGCAACTGCATCGGACTCCTCTGCAATCCCAAGAGCTGCACGATGACGAGTACCCATAGTATGAGGTAAATCTGGATTATCGGAGAGTGGAAGAATACAGGACGCAGCTACAATGGTGCTACTTCTTATTATCACAGCACCGTCATGTAATGGGGAATAGGGTGTAAAGATGGTCGTAATAAGGTCACTTTTCACCTTCGCATCTAATGATATTCCAGTATCGATATAGTTTTTTAGTCCTACCTCTCTTTCTATTACGATGAGCCCACCTATTCCCTTCTCAGACAACTCTATAGCACCATTCGCTATCTCCGTAATTATAATCTCTTCCTCTTTTATAAAGGCTCTTAAAAACCTTGTTTTACCAATTGATGCAAGCGCACTCCTTATCTCAGGTTGAAAGAGTATTACAAATGCGACGATCCAAGCAGTTTTAAAGGCGGCCATAATCCAAGAAAACCCCTGTAGACTAAGGAACTCTGCAATAAATGCTGTAACAAATAGTATTATGAGTCCTCCCATCATCTGAAGTGCCCTTGTTCCCTTTATATACCTCAGGAAGTAATAGACAAGTACACCAATTACGACTATATCGATAAGGTCAATAAAGGTAAATCTGAGAAAACCCATATTTAGAAGTAAAAAGGTAAAAGTAAAAGTTAAATGTTAAATGTGTAATGTTAAATGTGTAATGTTAAATTGTTGATTAGTTAATTAGTTGAATAGTTGATTATTAAACATATTGTGGAATGATTTGCTCAAGTCTTGACCTTAATTTATTCAGTGCAATTGCCCTATGGCTAATCCTATTCTTTTCATCAAACAAAAGTTGTGCAAATGTCTTTCTAATCTCCGGAATCATAAATATCGAATCATAACCAAATCCACCAGTACCAATCTCCCTATGGTTTATATACCCCTCAACCGATCCCTCAAACACCTCTATCTTATTGGAATTGATAACAAGAACAACACAACATACAAACCTTGCAGTCCTCTCTTTTATTGGAACATCACTAAGGGTTAAAAGAAGCTTCCTGCGGTTCTGTTCATAAGTAGAATTTTCTCCAGCATACCTTGCAGAACACACTCCCGGAGCACCGTTCAATATATCTACAAATAGACCAGTATCATCGGCAATGCACCATTGACCGGTTGCTTTTTGTACATCTTTTGCCTTTTTGAGTGCATTCTCCAGCAGGGTATTTCCATCTTCTTTAATTGGAGGAATAGAAGAATAGTCAAATAATGAAGATAACTCGATAGGAATCCCACTAAGTACGGCTTGTATCTCCCTGAGCTTATCCTTATTCCTTGTAGCGATCACCACTTTCACCATAAGACTCATTAGAATTAGGAAGTTGTGGGAACCTATGTTGTTTATTTTAAATCAGCTATAAATGCGTCCGGATATACTTTTCTGATTCCCTCTATTTTATTTTCTGCTTCCCACTTTTTGTTAAACCTTCCCACTCTGACCTTGTAATAGTTATTTACAATCTCTATAAAAACCTCACCTGATAATAACTTTTCAGCCTCCTGCCTACGTTTGTTTGCATTTTTATATATGAAAAAAGCACCTATCTGTATACTAAATTGATATAACTTCTCTACATCTTCCCTCTGAGTTATAACTTCTTCAGTTTCTTCAAATTTAATCTCCACTACGGGAGTCTCTGAAAATACTACAACATCAACGGTATCGATTCTTTCGTGTACTCTCTCCTCCTCGGGGAGTATCTCTATTATTGGTGCTGTTTCTTTAACTGAACAGGATAGAAAAAATAACAATAACACAGCACATAATATATGCCGCATATAACCTCCCATTAAACTTCAGAGTATTGTCAAAAATATAACCACAGATTCACCCTGTTAAATAGTTACAAAATTAAGTGTAAGTCATCATCTCTGGTACTTTATTTAACAGGGGAGCCACAGAAGAATCAATGCAAAATTATAAATTTACGAAAAATATCTTTAAACTGCTACTTGCTAATTTTATATTGTTAATTTATTTCACTCCTCTCCCTATCTAACCAACTAACAAACTATCCAACTATCTAACAAACCTACCAACTATTCCCTCTTTTCTCTTCCCTGTTTCACCGGTTCCCCGTTTCTCGTAATACGCCCTACACTTTACACAATACGCTTTTCGCTTATCGCAACGAGGTCATTGCTCCTACCACTTAAAAGACAAGGAAAAAGGAAAAAGTTAAAAGGCAAAAGTTAAAAAGATAAGTAAAAAGTAAAAAGGAAAAAGCAAATTGTCAATAGTCAATATAAAATCGTCAATCTTCAATTGGCATTTAACATTAAACATCTCACATTTAACATCTCATTAAACATTTAACATTCAACATCTCACATTTAACATCTCACATTTAACATCTCATTCAACCTTATAGGTGATATCCCTGAACAGCCCAACTATACGCATAAGGTCATCTTCCCCGTAATATTCTATAGAGATCCTTCCCTTATTCCTACCCTTCACTATGATTACTGGGTTCCCAATATACTGCGTTAAAATATTTTCTAAATCTGGATACAGGGAAGTCCTTTTTTTTGTGATCTTTTCAGTTTCTCTTACAGTAAGCCCAAATTCTGCTATTCTTTTTGCTACTTTTATCCTGTTCTTGCCTGGCTTTAAGGATAGAATCGCTCTGGCATGTCCTTCACTCAACTTGCCATTCCATATAAGTTCCTTAATCTCCTCTTCAAGCCCTAAAAGTCTAAGTGTATTCGTGACTGTTGCTCTATCTTTACTTACTCTTTTGGCAATTTCCTGATGTGAGAGACCAAAACTTTTAATAAGAATGGTAAACGCCTCTGCTGCTTCAAGGGGGTTAAGGTTTTCTCTCTGAAGGTTCTCTATTAATGCAAGCTCAAGCATCTCTCTATCTGATGCTTCTCTTACCACAGCTGGAATATAATCCATCCCAAGTTGCTTGGCAGCCTGTACCCTTCGCTCACCACATATGACTTCATAACCCTCATCAATAGTCCTAACAATAATTGGTTCAATCACACCATTCTCCTTTATGGAAAGAACAAGCTCGTCGAGAGACCCCATACTTTTTCTTGGCTGATAAGGATTATATTTTATACTGTCTATTTCTATTTGTATAAGTCTACCTTTTTCCTCAGGAAGAAGTGCATCAATACCTTTACCTAATGCCTTCCTTGACATTAATACTCCTGCTGAAATTCGTGGTAATGTGCAAAATCTAACCACATATTCGCCCTGTTAAATAGTTCTAAGATTAAGTACAAGTAATCATCTCTGGTACTTTATTTAACAGGGGAGCCACAGAGAATCTTTAGTATTAAGGGATTATAAAAGATTTTTATTCCTCCCCTCCCTGCCCTGTTAGATGTTTACTATCTAACGGGGTGAATGACCTCTCATTAATCTCAAGATCTATTCCACAGGATATGTATGGAAAGGATACGAAATCTCACGGATAAGACTAATCGCTTTACCTTAAATTTCTCTGTTTTTTTGATGCTAATTAACCCGGATGACTTCTATTTTCTCTGACGCAGATTAGACGCTGATTTACATTGATTGTTTTTTACTTCAAAGTTTTTTATTTATCTGTGAACATCTGTGATTATCTCTGGTTAATTTTAGTCTTTTTTGGAGAGCACAGGGAATTAAATTTACTCTGTGTTCTCTGTGGTTAATTTTAGATGGTTGGATTTTTTAAATAAAAATTACACTATAATAACAATACTGAAGATAATTCAGGATTTATATTTATTCTACCACATAATGCCCGAAAAGTCAAGAAATTTTTTAAAATTTTCTTGACAAATCTCTAAATTTATGTTAATATATAAACACTTGCGGGGGTAATTCAGTGGTAGAATGCCTGCTTGCCAAGCAGGTCGTCACGGGTTCGAGTCCCGTTCCCCGCTAATTTTCTTTAAAATCTACCACGTTCTATTTTTTTGATTTTTCATCTGAAAAAGTAAATAAAATCTAAATTTTTTTAAAATTTTGAAATTTTTTTGTTGACAAACTCGAGTTTTTATTGTATAATTGATTAATAAAAGTGTTTAGTAAACAAGGAGATATTAACCAGGAGTGTGCAAGAATATATTCCAGGGTTAGAAAAAATTTTTTCTCATGCAAATATAGTGCATTGGTAACTTTTTCTCTCTTTGTTTATATAAGTATATTTTTCTAAAAGACATTATAAGAAATTATATAAGAAGAATTTCTAATAAATATAACGTTATGTAATCTTTCACGTGTGAAAACTGGAGCTATACTAATGCAAAAATGGACTGTAATAATTAGTAGAAAGAACATCACTTTATCAAAATGGCAGATTTATTTAATATTTCTGCCATTTATTTTTCTCTTGGGATACTCTGGGTGGTCTTCTGGGAATATAATAAATACCATAATCAACAATACAAATAGTGCATTGTTATCAAGACAGAAATCAAGGTTTATGAAGGAAATTTTGCAAATAGATCGAATGTTACAGAGTCTTGAAAGAAGATATTCAAAAATAATATTTCATGATGAGATCCTGAGATTGGGTCTGGATATCCCATCACAGGACGAAGTAAGAATGCTTGGAACAGGTGGTAGATATTTTCCTGACGAATCGAACACAGTACTTGACAGGAAGGTGGTCTTATTAAGGAAAAAATTGGACAAGATGAAAATAGAACAAAGAATTGAAGAGAGGAGCCTTTCTGACCTTGAATTCAACCTACTTCGCTCAAGAGATGAACTCGAGCATACTCCCTCCATTATGCCCACATGGGGAAGAATAACATCGGGCTTTGGGTGGAGAGGAGATCCATTTACTGGTAAGCGGACATTCCATAATGGAATTGATGTAGCTAACAAGACAGGCACACCTATAGTTGCAGCCGCATCTGGCGAGGTTGTTTATATTGGAAGAATGGGTCGACTCGGTTTGTGTGTAAAGATAAATCACGGTTATGGCTATAAATCACTTTACGGACATATTAAAAACTCAACTGTTAAGGTTGGTGAAAAGGTTAAGAGAGGTAATATAATAGCCTATATGGGAAGTTCAGGAAGATCTACAGGCACACATCTTCACTATTCTATATTTAAACATGGAAAGGCAGTAAATCCTAGGGATCACATAATGTTGGGCAATATAATATACTAAGCTACACGTTTTCAGATGATAGAATGCAAATTCACATATCAAAATCCGAAATTTCTCCCCCTTTAGGAATACTTTTCTCTGTATTATCAGGAATTCTTCTATTTTCCTCTTTTGTATACCTACCTTATCTATCTTTTATAGCTTTTTTACCCTTATTATTTCTTATAGATAAATCCTCTCTAAAAGGAATCTTCTACTACGGTCTGATTGCTGGTTTTACCCTTTACATACCACTGCTTTATTTTATATTGGTAATGGAGGTTCCAATCAGATTCTATCTCTATCTGGGTGTATTTATTCTGTGGTTATACCTTTCACTATATTACGGATTATGGTGTTATATTACAAAATTACTATTAATAAAAACTGGTGTTGTTGGTTGGATAATCTCTGCTGCTTTCTTTGTCTCCCTCGAATTTCTAAGGTCTCTTACTCGAGAGATTGGATTCCCATGGGGAACAATCGGTTATACACTTGTGCCACAAAGATACTTTATTCAGATAGCAGATATTACAGGTATAGCCGGCTTATCTTTTATTGTTATCCTTACTAATATACTATTGTATAACTCATTTACAAGACCCAAAATAATAATTCCTCTTCTAATTATACTCTCAAGTGTCATGGGTTACAGTAAACTGAGAATAAAATCAATTAATAAATTGATGCAAGATTCTGACATACAGCAATCAGAAATATCTATTTTAATTGTACAACCAAATATCTCACACGAAGTAAAGAGAAGAGGAGATATAGTTTCCAGAATTAACATCTTTAAAAGTTTTTCTAAATCTGATTCAAGACATGACCTTATAATTTGGCCGGAATCAGCACTACCAGGCTATATGATAGAGGGCTCGAAACCAGAGAGGTTAACAAGAGAGCTTGTGGATTCACTTCAAACTCCAGTCCTGACTGGTGGTACAAGGCTTTCCTACGATGAGGAAATTATCAAGGTTTACAACTCATCAGTCCTGGTGGAACCATATAAGGGTGTTGTAGATTTCTATGATAAAATATATCTTGTTCCCTTTGGAGAGAGGCTACCCTTCGATGATTTTTTTCCTGTTCTTAAAAGGCTTGAATTTGGACAGGGGGGGTATTCCCCGGGCGATAGGAGAACTCTTTTCGAGCTGAATGGTGTAAAATTTGGCGTGCTTATCTGCTTCGAATCAACATTCCCGAGACATGTAAACAAATTTGTTAAGGAAGGAGCAGACTTTATGGTCAATATAACCGATGATTCCTGGTTTGGGAGAACTGTCGGGCCATACGAACACTCGAGGATGGCATCGTTAAGGGCAGTTGAGACAAGAAAACCTTTTATAAGATGTGCAAATTCAGGAATATCATATATAGTTAATCCTGATGGTTTAATAAAACATAGTACAAAACTCTTTGAAAGGGCTTCTATATCTGACAATATATATCTAAATCATAAGGAAACCTTCTATACAAAATACGGGGATGTGTTTTCGTATGTCATGCTTTTATTTTCTTTTGTAGGAATTTTAAGTTTATTGTTTATACAGCGACCTGAGAGATTATAAAAAAGAATAACTAATCTATATCTTTCATGTATGATATTTAATTTTTTAAATGTTCCAAACTATCTTGATGATATACAAGAGGATGCCTGTCATTGCGAGTGAATCCCCCATTCTTTTAGGAATTGGGGGATGAACGTGGCAATCTCATATTTTATATAATTCACTAAAAAGCGATTGCTTCATCCGTATCCATCTCAAGATCCGTATGGATACGGAGCTTATGTCCTCATGTCGTGGACTCTTATGAGATCCTTTTGACGAGTCCGTGGACGGATTCGCAATGACCGACCAGATCCGTATCGTGTAACTATGGGAAATTGTTTAATTTTTGAGAATGTCACAAAGTTTCGTGATAGCGTTAAAGCCATATATATTGGATATCAATAATTTTCAAATCAATCTGTCTGCCCCGCCAAAGGCGGGGGTAGATAAGAGCTTTATTGCCCAGAAGTTCTTACAATATGTAGTAATGATATTAAAGGATGAGATTGCCACGCTTACTGCGTTCGCTCGCAATGACAGACAAAAAGGGATGAGATTACAACGCTATAGCACACAATAAAAGGTTTCATATTATCTATCATCACAACACTTTAGGACAACGTCTAATTTTTGATATTTGATATTTGATTTTTAATTTTACTATCTGGGGGGTTTTATGTATTTTGAATTCATCATCACAACAAGTTCTTCTGAAGAACTCATAGATATAACACACAATGTTGAAGAGGTAGTTCAAAAAAGCAATATACATAATGGAGTTTGCTTGATTTACGTGCCACATGCAACTGCTGGTATAATAATAAATGAGAGTGCTGACCCCAATATCAAGAGAGATTTTCTCTCAGCACTTGATAAATTCATACCTCGTCATGCCGGCTACCTACATGATAGAATTGATAACAATGCACATGCCCATATTAAATCAGCAGTTGTTGGTTCGTCTGTTAGTATACCTATAAAAGATGGTCATCTTGGGTTGGGAACCTGGCAGGCAATAATGCTCTGTGAATTTGATGGGCCGAGGTCAAGAAGAAGGGTTGTAATTCAAATAATCCCTATATCTGAAAAACCTTAGAATCATTTCTATCAAATGATATGGAGCCATTCACCAAGTAGAAAGTACATTCTGCCAATCAGGAGGGAAATTCTTGCCATCACTGTATAACCAAATGATGCACCAAATGCAACCATTAAAAACATTCTTCCAATCCTCGCTGCAAAACCAATCCCCCCTTTATGCCGAGTTGAGAAAAAGAAATATAGAAGACCGGTTAATACACCTATGATAAGAATTATGTTGTTGATATGATTAAGGGGAATTATGGTTGCCCTTACCTGTTCAAGGGCGTTAGTCTGTAGAAATGTTACAAGATAATATCCTGATGTCATTCCAACGATAAATGCAAGTGGCCATCTTGATAACCAGCCAACTTTGGGGAATAAACGAAGCAACATCAATATACCCAGAATAAGCGGGATAACTAATATAAATTCGTGTTCTATAAAAAGAGGTCTACCAAGATTCGGAACCAAAATATTATACCATGAATACATTGCCCAGTATCCTGCAGAAACTCCAACAAAAAGATGCTCGGCAAACTTATAAAACGGGTTATCCTTATAGAGAAAAGAAAATATACAAAGGGTTAGTAATGACGCTACCCATATGCCTATTATCTGAACCATAGTATAAAAGTCAAAAAGTAGAAAGGTCTAAAA
>JAGMCL010000104.1 GCA_023129165.1 Caldifarciminota bacterium
ACATTCTCGGCTATATTGGGTCCGCACTCACATATATATACTCCGATTTTCTCTTCCACCTTATTCCTTTCAACTTTAAAGAGTTGCAAGTATTCTTCCCACTGCTGCTTCTGACTGAGCCACGGAGCCCTGAATGTCTTTTGGGTCCTGTGCGCATCCCGCAATAAATACACCTTCTCTTGGTGTGGCTACTGAGGTATAGGGCTTTTCCTGGAAAAATCCATGTTCGTCCAGAGGAAGGTCAAGAATTTTGGCAAGCTTCGAGGTTTCCTCTCCTGGTTCAATTGCCGGTGCAAGAATCACCATATCCACGGGAAGACTCCTCTCTTTACCATTAAAGCTACTCTTGATAACCATTCTCTTTCCTTGTTCTGCAACACTAAATTCCTTAGCCCGAATAATATCGGCTCCTTTTTCTTTCATCTCTTCGTAGAATTTTTGATAGGACTTACCCGGAATACAGAGGTCAGAATAAAGTTCATATATCTTAACTTCTGGAAGTTTTTCCTTTAAGTAATGAATAAATTTAAGCGAATACATACAACAGATAGCTGAACAGTAACCTTTCTCTTTTCTCCCTACACAGTGGAGGATAGCAACAGACTTCGGGTATTCGCCGTCTTTTAGCTTGATCTCTCCCCCTGTGGGTCCATTTGATGCGAACATTCTTTCAAACTCAAAGGCATTATAGACATTGTTTAATTTTCCATATCCAAACTGGGGAGTATTCCTGGTGTCGAACGGTCTGAATCCGGTAGACACAAGAATTGCTCCAACTTTTAGTTCGAGCTCTTCGTTCTTCTGATTAAAGTCGACTGCATCGAACATACAGGCTTCTTTGCAAGCCTGGCAGTTCTCTCTTTTTGCAAATCTCAAGCAATTTTTCGTATCAATGGAAGGAACATTTGGAAGCGCACCGTTACAGGGAATATATATCGCTTTTCTCTCTGATAGTCCCTCTTCAAACTCATTTTTTACAGTAACAGGACAGGGTTCAAAACAGGCACTGCAGCCTATGCAGTTTATCAAGTCTACATACCTGGCTTTCTTATTTACCTTGACCACAAAATTTCCAGGGGAACCTTTAACATCGAGAACTTCACTGAGTGTCAGAAGTATAATGTTTTCGTTGCCCAACAGTTCTTGCTGCTTTGGTGCCACCATGCAGGTAGCACACTCCATATTGGGGAATACATGCTCATACTTTATCACATTACCGCCGATATAGGAAGTCTTCTCAATAAGATATACCTTTCTACCAGCCTCAGCCAGTAATAAACTCGCTTCAATTCCCGCTATACCAGCTCCGATTACCAATACATCACCATTTTTCATTCTTCCCTCTTTACAAAATTAAAGGTATTGTCAAAAACTTAACCACAGACCTGCCCCGCCAAATGCGAGGTAAGAAATTGTTTCTTTTTTCAACAGGGATTTAAAGAGATTGAAAGAGAATTATTTTCTTTGTTTCTCTTCCGATCCCTGTTAAATCATATCCGTTAGCTGATGAACATTCTTGGGTTTACCCCGTTAAATAGTTCAAAATTAAGTACAGGTAATCACTACCGGTACTTTATTTAACAGGGGAACCACAGAGATTATATATCCCGAAGAAAGTGGGACAAATATTTGTATCTTCTCTGTGTTCTCCTAAGCAGTATGTTTTTCTAATTCATATAATAGAACAAAAGATATTAATCCCTTTAATCTAATTGTGTCGGTACTTTTTAAAAGAAAAACAAATTTATTCGAAGAACCCTGTGGAAAAGACCTCAAATCTTTCATTCTCTTATTTCTTTTTCTCTCAGCGTTCTCTGCGACCTCTGCGGTTATAACTCTGTTTCCTCTGTAGTTTATTTCATAATAAAATCCTGCTCACATAGAGGTCATTTTCTTCATCGGATTTGGACCCATCTTTTTTATCTTCTCTGTAAATTTTGTAACCACTTCTTGAAATCTTGTACCCTCTGAGGCTGAGATCCAGGCGAGCTGAAGCCTATCCGAATCCAGTCCAAAAGTTTTAACCACTTCCTTTAAAAGAGCAAATCTTCTCCTTGCATAGTAATTTCCATTTTCATAGTGGCAATCTCCTGGATGGCATCCAGCAACCAGCACTCCATCTGCACCCCTCAACAATGCTGTCAATACCTGAACCGGGTCTACTCTACTCGAACACATTACCCTGACAACTGCAAGAGAAGGGGGCATCTTTAACTTACTTGTCCCGGCAAGGTCTGCCGCAGCATAGGTACACCAATTACAAAGGAACCCGACTATCTTTGGTGTAAATTCCTCTTTCATGGATGTCTCTTATTAAAACCAATCAATGCAAAATTAGCAATTAACAGTACAAAATTAGCAGTTGAATAAATCATTGTAAAATGTTAATTGCTAATTTTTTTATTTTGTCTTGACTCTTTTCTCAAAATTGTATCTGTGCCTTGTGCTTTCCCCCTCCCTCATCTGCACAGAAAAGCAGGGTCTTCCCTGTCTTTTCGCACCATGCCTTAACATCGTTGGGGAAAGATTCACAGTTGGCCAGGACCTCGAGCATATCACCCGGCTGGAGTTCTTTAGCCTTTATCGCCACCTTGAGTATTGGTTGAGGACATTTAAGTCCCAGAGTATCTAATGTATATGTAGCCATCTTACTCACCTCCTTTTTTCGTGGGAAATACTGTTTCTTCTCTTCTTTCTCGGTTTTTTGTTTTAAATCTCTTAATTAATCATTTCATCTTGTAAACCGATTTTTACTGCATCCTCCTGAATGTTTATCATTATACCACTTTTTTTCTAAAATGTCAAGACCAAAATTGCTAACTAAATAACAAAAACAAACGACATCCAAATGTTCCTGTTATCAAATTATGATTATTTTTAATTTCTTGTTTGCACTGAGCGTTCGTAGCGCCTAACGACGTGGCTAAGAGGCTGGTAAAGAAGCGCAGCGGATTTGATAGTCCTTCTTCAGCCGTTTGTTATATCTTTTTTAATTGTCTTTTACTTATGGTGTTGCGCTCTTAAATGCCCGAATTGCTTCGTCGACTCCCTTTTCATCCATAAATCGGAGCGTATTAATATGTTTTGCCCACTTATTCAAATTCCAGAGGTTTAATCCAAATGCAAATAGCGTTTTCTTTTTCACATAACTTAATAAAGAACTATCTTTGACAAAGAAGCTAAACCTGAGAAAGAGGGTTTCGTAACTCGCATACAGCGCCACAAAATAAATAAATGGTAAGAACATTATGGTAAGCAAGATAGGAAGAAAGAAGTTTTCGAAATTTTCTAATGTGACAAATTTCTTAAAATCGAAAGCTACCATATACAAGGCATAGCTTGTAAAGACTACCCCGACAATAGCCATAACATAGTTGAGAAACTTTTGTACTATTTCGTATTTTTTATCTGTCTCGGCAATTGCAATCATACCACCTAATATGAAGAAAAAAGGCACAAGAAGCAGTTCAATCCATAAGCTAAATATATACAAATTGATTAGAAATTCCAAAATAATCAAAATTTTCAGGTTGTCTTTAATTGCATTTTTGAAAAAAGACTCATCATTTGTTTTTGAATACTCGAACAACATGACAAATGCTACACATACAAACCAAAGCACGGTGTTGGTGAAGTGTGTCAGCCGCCAAATACCCAGAGAATGTAGCAAAAGCAGCATAAGTGCGATGTATGAAAACATCAGCAGGTATGATATTGCAAGCTTCCAAGCGAAAAAAGCCTTTATTACAAGAAAAAAATATTTTCTGATTTTATGTTGAGAAAGAACCCAAATTAGTGCCACTAGTATCCAAATGGCAACCGCAGCCTCCCGATTGCTTAATTTCTGAAAGAAACTAATTACAAGCTCAAGCATCTAATACAAATGGTTCACTTATATAACGGGCTTTTCAACCGCAGCGATTAGCTGTCGGCTACAAAAGCAAGGTTAGACTCCACAGTAAGTGAAACCGTCGCCATCGGGATACCAGATTCGAATCCCAAGATGTTTCGCAAGTCCGCATTCATCATTCTCCGGCTCAGTTCCAAAGACAACCTCAAGTTGGGCGGTTCGGTTGATTCTGTATTGGTACTCAAATAGTTGCCCGATTGATGCCCGAAGCGCATATCGAGGAGGAACTGTGTCGGTGGGCTTAACTTCGACCAAGACGTGATTCCCGTCTCTTTCATATTGAATATCAATGTAATAAATATTCTCCATCGGATGGAGGTTGTGAGACTTGAGGAACTCGATGAAGCGAGCCTGCAGTAAGTGATGGTGAGGGTTGAATGTTCGCTTTCCATAGACCCAGTACTCAACTATGCGGTCAGGTGGTACGTTAGTCCCAATCCTCTTTTGCCTTGACAGCTGTCGATCAGCAGTCCTGTTGTCACGAATCGATTGGGGGAAAAAGTTCTCATCGAACTCTCCATCAAGAAACCAGTCAATGATTCCTTGGTAAATCTGCGGAACTTGGTCCGCAACAGCATGAACGACAGACTCTGGTCTGATCGGTTGAAATCTACCATACATCGTGGTAAGGCGCTGTTTCCCTGAAAGGCTGGCTGGATTTAGTTGAATTGGTTGCTGGAACCAGTAGAACAGGTCCTGGGGACACCGCCACCGAAGCCAGAAATACTGTTCTTCCCAGAACTTGAGAAAATGGTCCTTTTTCTGGTGGAACTTCTGTCGAACAACTTGGAGTGACCAAAGTTCCTTCCAACAATCCTTGATATGGAGTTCGTTGGCGATCGTGAGCATTTCAGACTTCTCGTTGTGGTCGACAGCAGCGGCGATTCCTACAGCCCATTGGGCACCGGCATGTGACGCAATCATCAAAATGCCTAGGTTTCCGTTACCAGAATACTCAAGAAGTCGATCAGTGGACTCAGTGTGGAAGATCCGAAAACCGCGCCAAATTCTGCCTGGATGATTGTTCCACTCCTCATGTCCAAATCCATATTTGGCAGGATACCCTGTGCTTGATTTCTGACCGGTGGGACCCATGTACTGGTTGTCATTCCAAACAATGGGCTTGAGAATCGAAGCTTTCATACGATCTGCCTCCGTGTGTAATCTGAGGAGTTTAACGGTGGCGATAACCCACCGATACGCTTATTAAACTTTCCCTAACCGAAATCACCACCAGCGTTTTCGGTCGGGTTAATTGCATGGTTAGGCAATAATTATTCATTATTCGTAAATAGTATTATCCAAATTTCTCGAACAAGGTCATCAATATATCGAAAATAAGGTGTTGCTTCTTTTTGTGCAAATTCAAACTGAATTATGCCTTGACCAATTAAAAACTTTGCAATTTCTGCGCTACCAGATTCATCTTGAACAAATTTATCTTCTGATAATTTAACTCCATTCACAGGCACAGTGCTCTTACCAAAAGTTTTTGATTTGTCAGAATGACTATAAGCATTTCTGAATCTTTCACGAAATACATGAAGTTGTTTCTTTTGTTCTTTAGAAATCAAACCAAGAGTGCAACAACGGTTAATAGTCTTATCTAGATTCATGTTGTCATAAAGTTTTATAGCTTCATCATATTTTTCAACAAACGATGAAATAACTCTTCCTTCGATTTCTTCTTCACTTTGCTTCACAGAATTTCCGTGGTTGATAATTAACGCATATTTAAGAACACTTTCTAGAAGATGGTTTATGAGTGTTATCGCTGCTTGACAAAGACCAAAAGTAATACAAATGGAGATTTCGTGCCGTAAGGAATCTAATTCAGGCCAATCGTAGTGATTTTTATATGCATCTCTCACTGATAAATAATTAAGTTTAATAAATTGACCACGTGAATTTATTATTTCATTTACTTCATCTGATAATACTTTGTTACGATCTTCATTCATAATATAGCTCTTAATTGCCTAGCGTTTCGTTTCACCTGCCCGCCGACATTAAAATCAATACGTTATGAATAGCACAAAACGTGAATAACCATCATGACTTCCCAATTTCGTCAAAGCGAGGCGGGTCAGGTGCAAACTTTTGTTAGTTGGTTTTTATGAACTTACTGCTTTTAACCACCACTTTTTTATCGACTCTTGGATAGAAGTTTGAGTGGTTGCCACAATAACTTCTTCTCCAGTAACTGGCACAATCAAAATATCACCTTGAGAAGTTCTTATGTCTTCTTTTCTAAAAGTTTCTTTAAAACCATTCCAGGATACAAAAAATCCAATTTTTGCTCTACTTCTTCGGTTTACAATTTTTTCTTTGAATACAACCAATTCATTTTTTCCACATTTAGAAGACCAATTTTTACACTCTACCAAAATCAGTTGTGATTCTTTTTGCCAGAAAATATCTTTAGACATATTGAGAATAACTAAATCGATTTCTTCAGTTTCTGTTTTTAGTCTCTCAATAATCTCAAAACCATCAATTTTTGAAAAGAATTTACATAGAAGTTCTTCTAATAATCTACCTTTTATATTGGAATTTTGTTCAGTTTGGACTTTATTGATTAACTCTGGAATCTCAACGAGTTTAAAACTTGAATATTCATCTGCTATCTTTGATATTAATTTACCTGTTTGCTCTTGAGCATCATTGACAATTTTGTCTATCCAATTGGTTATAGATAATCCATATTGGTATACTTCTTGTAAGGTAGATACTCCATTTGGTATTATTGTATAGTATAAATGGCACCAATCTCCATCATCCAAAAAATCTATGTCTTCGATATCTTTATATCGTTTTTGTCTAAATTCTACCAGTCTTTTCATTAAATCCATATGGTAAGGCATTCCCAATGTAGCAGTCCACCATTTCCTATACCAATCATGGGACATGAAAATGCAAATTTTATCATCTTTCCATCCGATAGTTCCTTCAAGTTCAACATGGTGAATATTGTCTTCACCAAGAGTCGATATTTCTATAGTAACATCTTGTGGAATTTCAGATATGCTTATTTTTTGTGTATCATTTGGTTCTACATGTATTGTATCTTCCGACCATGAACTATTTCTTATAATCTTTAATAATTCATCTTTTTTCATCATATTCAAATGTATTTAATAGTGATATTTTTGATAAGATTTTTTACCAGCTAACGACCTGGGGCTCAGCCGCCTTGCGGCTTTCGCAGTGATACAAGTCATGAACCTGAGCACTACAAAAGCAACGCGCCCTCAATAAAACGCTCGATAGCAAGGTCGGCTGCAGCGACTTGTTAGCTGGCTTCAACCATTTGTAAGTAGCTTCTGTTGTTGTTTTCGCGGAGCCACATTTCATAACCCTCTAGCTCTGGTCCAGCGTAGTTTATTGCGTATTCGATTCCATATATCGCCAAAACCAAATACAACTCCTTTTGCCGGGTGTACAGGATGGTGAATTCATGCAGGACCTCATAAAACTGCCCAGTGTCATCGACAAAGGCGTGATCCTCTGGATATATTCTGCGGCAACGAAAAGGCCAAAAGGATGATCCTTTGCCGAACCGCGCATATCTGCGAAGAGGATCCAATTGCGGATCTGTAGCTACATGTTCTAGCCACCCATCTCTTTTTATGTACCGATGAGCTAGAACCTCTATAGCCACCTTACCAAGAAAGCGAGAAAACAGCTTCTCATCTGAGCGCTTCGGCTTAAGTATGATTAGATTGCCGTGCTGATGTGTTTCAAGATACTTGATCCAAGCAGCAACGTCTTTCTCTGATCGTGCTGCGACACCCCTGTTACCCTCCTTGTCAATAAAGTACTCCAATCCAAGCCCAGTTGGAAAGAGGAAAGCGGAGATTGATGGAATTCGACCTTTCTTGCTGGGCGTTTCAGTTCTGAACCTGGCATGTCTGAAGTAGTCAGACTCTAATAGGGGCTTCTCTATCTTGCTACCAAAATACTGATTACACTTATCGCACACTACACCAGGAGGAAGAAAATGCTCTTTGTTTCCGAGTGACTCGGGAATGATATGTTCCACTACCTTTAATTGACCTGACAAGTTTTGACAGAAAATACACCTCATCATTGTCTCAACCTCAGTATGAAGCCAGCTAACGGAGAGGGTCAGGCGCGCGCCTCTGGTGCGTCGCCTGCGCTCTCTTGTTCTGCTCGATCTGTGATCACGTCCTCGATGATGCGAACTAGATGGGCCATATCACCGCCATCCGCAGCAAGAAGGGCGTCATAGTATTCCTTCCAGGGCCAGTCGGCACTAACACTCTTGTCCAACAGTTCGCGCACTTGGAGCGCGAGAAGCAATCGGGCAATCCGCCCATTGCCATCGACAAAAGGATGTATGGACAAGAATCGGTGATGGAAGGAAGTGATTGCCTCGACTTTTGCCTCGTTTCTTTTGTCCGCTACAGCATCGTAGTTGTCTCGCCAGTCAGCCAACAATTCTTTGGTCAGTTCCTCAACCTTATCAGATGGAGGGGGCTGGTATCGCACCTTCGGCTCTCCTCCCGACATGTCCATGATCATGTTCTGCACACGCCTAAGATTTCCTCCCATCTCATAATCGGGAGGGAACATTTGTAAATGTATGTTTCGCAGAAGGTCGAGCGTGATTTTTCTGGTGTGCGGTGGACGAAGGAGGAGCCTTGAGACCGACAGGACTCCATACTCATCGGCGACGGTCTCGTACTGTTGGGCAAGGTAATTGGCCGATTCCAACTGTCTTTGAGACAAAGCAACCGTGAGTTCTCGCCTCAGCTTATGGAACTCATCAAGCAACTCCTGCTGATTTCGGCTTACAGTTCCGACGGCACACTTGGTGTCGCTGGTTAGCTTCCGTTGATGGTACTGCAACATGAAGTTGCTTCGCTCCGTCTGCTCAGCATCTCTCTTCTGGCGGAAGTAGATCAGGATACCGACCGCAGCTGATGCAACTACACCAATGAGAAAACTCAAAATCAGTTCATGCATGCTCTAGTCCAGTTCTTCTCCATGAGCAGAATATAGGTTTATCTGTACTAATAGAATAACAATCACGGTTCATCTTAACCATATAACGTACAATCTCACCTGCCGCTATGGAGCACAGCGAATTAGCGGTCAGGCACAGCGCCTTGTTGTGAGAAATTACTCCTTCATAAATTTAGACATAACAGCTACTCTTGCGATGTTACCTACTACAAGGATACCAAGGAATATTATTATAGGTGGCCAAACATTCTCTCCCATAAACTCCCACATGGATTTGTACCGAGAAACGAAGAAATTTATTACGGTAAGAATTGCAACGATCATTACTAAAAATGAAAATCCTCCATAAACAAAAGGATTGACTTTTGGAATTGTGAAGTTATCAAGTCTCTTGTGCATACTAATCAATACTGGGAGAGAGAATAGCCATAGACCAGCGGAATACACGACCTGCAGAAAACACAGGAGTGCGACAACAGTTCCTCCTATTATCCCAAGCATCCAGATGAAGCTGACAAGATAAATTATCGCAAAAGAGTTTGCGAAAAATAAAAACCCCATTGGATATGGAAGGTGCTCTTGCTCCCAAAATGTAGTCAAGTAGCGATGTACTATCAAGCCCAAAAGAATAACAATTATAATGGTGATATTTAACATGTTTTGATTTCCTTTCTAATAACGAATTGAGTTCAGCTGCCCCCGGAGGGGCGCCGTAGGCGTGCCAAAACGCTGTGCGTTTTGGCAGTCAGCTGCAACGATTAGTTATACACTATTATTCAGCACTATTTTTGCTCGCTAAATCAATATTTTTTGAATCTTTTATAATTTTAATATATAAAATTAAAGATAAGATAACTAATAAAGTCTGTAAGGTTTTTAATATGCTTTCTACAACATTAAAAGATTTATTCTTGATAATAAAATCTTCTTGTTTATGTCTTTTTTCATTAGTTTTATTTATAGATTTTCTTAGATTCTTCCATGCATTGTTATAATTATATTCCCATAGTTCTCCAACAGTTTTATCTTTACAAATTATCCATTCCTCTTCTGTAAATGTTTCCTTTTTAAATTTTCCAGATTCCTCAACAGTTTTTTTCCAAAGCCCCTCTAATGCGAGTGCTATATTCCTTTGCAACATTTCGTTAACTTCAAGCCATCTTGCGTTTGTTTCACCATATGATTTCGATAAATCTAAATCCTGCTCTATTTGTTTTTCGAAATTACTATTCTTTATTCCACCTACAATTTCATTGAATATACTTAGAAGCAGTACGATTCCTAATAAAATAGCAACCCATGTTTCTTTATTGTTTTTCATATTTAACCCTTTAGGCTATTCTCTATTTTTAGTGTTTAACGTCGCAGCTCACCGGCTGCAATGAAGCGCAGCGGAATTGCAGTCCGTGTGCAGCCGCTTGTTATTTGATTTGCCACTCAAATGTTTCAATTCTTGCATTGTAAATTTTACCTATAAAACCAAGCGAATAGAAAAAATCTACAGCATCTTCGCTTTTCTTCATATATTTAGCTAAAAAATTAAATGTTCTAACAAACTCCCTTGCTCTTTCTTCTCTTATTCTATCTGGTGGATCAAAAGTGTGGTAAATAAAGCTCAGTTTATCAATTGATATCCCAAATCCACATCCAGAATGGTCACAACAGTAACATTCTCCTAAACTTTCACGATTTTCAGCTATGCAATATTTGCATGCTCCCGTACCACCATAAGAAGAACAATCTTCTTCTGATACAAAACCACCACCATATTCTGGACATGTAATTATAGAGAAAGGTTCTGCAATATCATTATTACAAAAAGGACATCCTTTAATGTAAAAATTTAAAAACGCCTCATTTACAGGCTCTTCGATAATAGGTAACTGTTTGGCAATTTTCAGTAAAGCCTGATACAATATTAGTGAGCTAGTAAACTTGTCTGTTTCAAATAGTACACTAAACTCACCTTGCCTGACTATTTGCGGAGTATATAAATTTTGAGAACCCAATATAATACAGTTATCTATTAAGTAGATTTTTCCGTGAAAATAGTTTTTATCAATTAAAACACATCTATCCTTTGGTTTAAAATTATTGTCACTTCTGCATGCAAAATACCAGAATACATTTGAAGGTATTAAATTTTTATAATTTACATAATCAGTTTTTCCTAAATATGCTGAAGCAATAAAAACCCTTTCCTTAACGTTTTTAATCAATTCATTAAATGTTTCCCAGAATTCGTTTCCATATAAAAGTTTGATTCTCATTTTGTCTCTTCACATAACATAGGTTTATCTGTACTAATAAAATAACAATCACGGCTAATCTTAACCGTATAACACACGAGCTCACCTGCCCAAAACCCCAAACAGATAAACGATGAATAAATCATAAAACTTTTATTGCTGTATAATCTACGAAAAAACCAGCACGGGTTTTGGGTTAGGTGCAGCGATTTGTTATGTAGTTTTTATATTTAAAAATCCATCTTTTAATAATATTTCTAGGTTTGGATGTATCTCTTTTGAATAATCGTATAACTTATTATCACCAGTTACAAATATATCCGTATATGAAGCATTTATTAAGTGTTGTAAATCGTCTAAAGTATCATGACTGCAATTACCGAATTTTAACACTCTGAAATCTAAGAATAAATTTGCCTTAATAACACTTATAAGCATGGGAAATCTATGAGATTTTCGTAATATTTTTTCTGCAGTTTTCCTTCTATGTCTACTAGGTATGTTTATAACCCTTTCTTCTATTAGGCCTTCAGCAATTAATTGTTGTAAATCTTCGTTTTTAATAAGAAATTCATTAAATGTATCAGCAAATTTAAATATATTTTTGTTTTCAGTAAGTTCTGATATCTTATTCTGTATGTGGTTACGTTTTCCTGCCCATCTGTTTTCTATAAATGTTTTTGCCTTATCATTATAAATTCCTTGTGATAGTTTATTAATTTCTCTTTCAAAGTCTGCTTTTTCTTGATTTTCACAAAAGGGACTAATAGTGGTATTGTTTATTACATTGTCTAGTTCCATTAATAATATATTTGGTATTGTATTAAGAAAACGACACGGCAATAATTCTTTAATGAGCTTAAAACGTTTAATCCCTTGTTCAATAAATGAATGATTCCCTGATTTCCAACATGAAGCTATTTCAAACATATTTAAACTGCTAATTATAAGTCTATATTTTTTTTCTGACAGAATACTTCTTATTTGTTCAGATTTTATATGTTTCCTAATAATCTCGTTAAAAATATTGCTGTCAAAATATATCTTTTTCATATTATTTTATTACATAACGGACGACGCGTGAGCCACGCTATGATTACAAATGTAAACAAATTGAGATGAAAGCTCGCAAATCTGACTCGAGCCTACAGCTCCAAGCGTCGGCTCCACGCAAATGTTATATGGACTTATTCTTGCGTAATTGATTCATTTTCTGGAATTTTCGGAGCAGGTTTTTCCCACTTAGTTAAATATTGTACGATAATTTTATAATAGTCTAAAAGCATACTTTCAATTATTTCGACGAACTTCTTACTTGAAGAAAATTCCTTTCCGAAATCCCTCACTAATACAATACCAAAATCATTGATTTCTCTATTCTTTATTTCAGGATAGATATTGTCAATATTTTTCCACAGAATTCTTTCAACCCCTTTGGCGTGTTTAATATTTATATCAATCATAATATTTTCACATAATGCATCAAATCTATCTTTATTATTTTTCTGACATTTATCGATTTGCCTTTTCAACCACCCAATTTGCCCTCTAACAGTTTTATCCAGAGGGATGTTAACTTTTACCGACATTTCTATCGTTCTTTTTTCAAATAGTGCTTTAATTTGTACATCTGATACAGCACCAATGACTTTTAGTGTCGAAATCAATTCTTTATTGGCAATCAGTGATTTTATATCATCGTCTATTCGGAGTTGCAAATCATGTTTGTACTTTACAGAGCCGGTTTTTACAAATAATCCTAATTTTCTACTAAGTATTAATGCCATGTCGCGTTCTTCTTGTTGCCAACTTGTCACTGTATCAATTACTAATAAGTTTGATTGTTTTAATGTTGAACCGGCATTTATTTTATCTACGACATCTTTCCATCCGGATTTCATTTTTGTAAAGCCACATACACCTGAAACATTATTTTCCAGATAAGTTACTACTTCTTTCATAATCTCGATTTGATCTGGATCCTTTATATTTGTTTCATTATCAAATAAAAGAACATGAGCAATTGTCAACAAGTATGACCAGGAAAAATGAAATAATTCAACACATTTTGGTGTTTTTATTGGTATTGGAAACTGAGTAGGTTTTGATACGAACTGATTAGAAACAGTAATTAATTTCGGTATGTGAAGCTTTTTAGCAAGTTGAATATATTTTTCGATTTGAGATTTTTCTATTTCATTGTTTTTATTCTTCATTTCGAAAATTGCAGCGTCTTTAATTATGCCGCTTTTTACTTCTAATAATAATCCATCAATGCGTATTCCTTCATACTGTTTTAAAGTTATTTCCGTGTATGTGAATAATTTACCAGACTTCGATATTTTCACATCTGAAAAAAACAAATTTTTAAATTCTTTTATTAAACACAGTGATCTTAAAAATATCGAAGTTAATGCCATTTCATCGCCTGGTTTATAGATAGGTATAAGTCTGGCAGGTCTTACAAATATTTCCTCTCTTTCATTGACTATGGTATCAAAATCTGACTTTTTCATTCCGATAATTTTTTGTAACTGCATTTTTTACCTCCATCGATTAGTTCATTTTATTCTTCTACCATATAACATAGGTTTATCTTTACTAATAAAATAACAATCATGGCTTATCTTAACCGTATAACGATAAAGCTCACCTGCCGTTATACATCGTAGCGGGATATCGGTCAGGTGCAGCGCCTTATTAGGCAAAGTTCTACTATGACTCTGGTATG
>JAGMCL010000105.1 GCA_023129165.1 Caldifarciminota bacterium
ACTTTCAAATAATGACTTAATCTGTTTTGTCCTATCCTTAATTTCACCATCTATTTCTCCAATTGTTATGGGCATTCTTTTCCCATTCGGCTTTTCACTGTCAATGTAATGAACGACATGTTCCTTCCTTCCCCCTCCAGCTCCAGGAAAACCAAATAATATTTTCTCCTTTAGTAAAAACTTTAAGTAATCATTAAAACCCAGAGTATTGTTACCCATAAAGAGTATATTTTTAACATTTTTGTTTTGGCTTAAAATTGGCAATACCGACAGAACTTTATTTTTCCGAATTGCAACTACAACAAGTTCATAAGCATCTTTTTCACCTAATTTATCTACCACATTTACTTTGGCAGCAATCTTTTCTCCAGTAAATTCATTCACTAGAACAACACCATTTTCTTTAATAAAATTAAATTGCTTGTTCCTAGCTAAAATAGTTACATCTTTGCCAGCTTCGTGAAGCAGATATGCATATAAACTACCAATCGGACCTGCACCATAAATAAGTGTTTTCATCAAAACCTCCTTTTTCCTAATTATAAGCTTACTTTTTCATAAAAGAAACTCTTATTCTTCCAAACAACAATTGCTGAAATTACCGACAAGATAATGGTAATTATGCACTTAGTGAACTGCTCGGTCTGGAACAAAACAGAAAACAAATTGAGCATGAAATGGAAAAGGATAATCGCTGTTATGCTTCGACCATTTTTGTAAAAAATCCAATTCATTAAAAATGCAACAGGAACAAGACTTACCACAAAATTCAAAGCATATATAATATTCATATGAATTAATTCATTATGGTAATAACCATTGATGAAGAATAGTGGTAAATGCCACAGATTCCAAAGTAATGCATAAATCAATGTTGCTTTCATAAGACTTTTCCCTTTTTTCAAACTATCAACACCGTAACCTCTCCAACCCAATTCTTCAAATGTTGGTGCAAGTAAAATAATAGTTAGAATCAAGATAGCTTCTCCTCCAATAAGGGTAAATTCGGGTGAAAGAGAAAACTGCTCAATTGGTTGTCTAAATAATAATGATATTGCTGTAGCAAGGAATAAAGCAAAAGGCATTATTAATAGAATTGCTGCCCAGAATTTTAATTTTATAAGTTTTAGATTTAATAGTCTGGTCTTGAAATCTTTTTTTAATCCTTTATTTTTTGAACCATATATTAAAAACATCGCAACAATAAATGGAGCAAATAAACCCGGTAACATACACAGAATCTGATAAGATTTTAAACTCTCGTTGTAACTACAATATGCTCCTAAAAAGAGTGAAATCCAAGTAAGTAAAAGTGTTATAAAAAAATATTTGAATGGCTTGTACTTATAATTGATTTTCATATAATACTTAAATTATAAATTAGTTTAACTGTTTTTTGCTTTTCTTAAAATCAAATTTATTCTTTTTTGAAAGTTTATCATTCTTTGTCATCTTAGAAAAATATTTTTTGAATTGCGTATAACGTTCCCAGCATATACGACGTTGCGACCGAAGGGAGCAATGTCCCGAAGGGCAAGGGCGAAGCCCGCAGCGTATATGCTGTGTTAGATGAAGATGCTGTCCTCGAATTTTTCAAAATTCGATTATTCTTCCTACTCCACCTTCAATATATTTCTCAGAATATAAAGACCTTATCTCTGCTTTATGTTGGGTACAATGAGTAGGGCAAATCAGTTCTAAGTCTTTAAACAAATCATATTCTCTAAATCCGTGTAAACCACCAATAATCGCATAAGCCTTCCCAAATTGTGAACCTGCGTCAAGGATATGTGCCATCTTTGGATGTGAGCATCCTACAATTAAAACTATCCCCTTGTCTATTTTAACTGCCATGGATTGTTCTATGTGGTCGAGTTCTCCGGTAGAGAAAACATTTTCATGGATTTTCAAGGATCCACTTACAGAGATTACTTCCTTTGCACCACGAATCCCTCTGAATGAAACAGGAACATAAACTTTGACATCGCTATTTACATTAAGAAAGGTGGAGAGGCCTCCTGTATGATCAAAATGGGCATGGGAAATGAAAACCTCATCAATAGATTTGGGGTCAATGCCAACTTTTTTCATATTGGAAAGCAGTATGGAACCATTTGTTCCAGTATCAAAAAGGATTTTTGAGGTATTCTCTACTTCTACCAAACAAGAAAACCCCCAGTCGGCCTGAAGTCCCTCTTTATACACTGTATTGTCATAGATTATTGTAACCTTCATTCTTACCTCCTATTTTCTTGTTCTTGCTCCTGAATATGTAAAAGAATATTGTTCACCCCGTTAGATAGCAGGTGTTAAAAATACCAAACCTTGCTGAATGGTTCTATTCTTTGATATCAATTAACTCATCGTCCAGTGATTATGCATCTAACGGGGTAAATCTTAATCCATTTTCCTTCAACAATGCCAATTAAATTACCGCACTGGCATTTAACTTCATTTCCATCTCTAACGCTATAATCCTCGATTATTCAGTCCTTCCAGCAGTGCCATAGACGGCCTTTTTCAATCTTTTGATATTTGAAAATTCTCCTTTTGCATTGAGCACATTTTACTACTATCATTTTTATCTCGCTGGCCAGACATGCTCATGACAGTTAGAGATAGAGTAAGGGAACTTTATACTTATCGTTGTTTTAACTCGTTCAACTTTCCCTTCCCAGTAAAGTTCCTTTTCTTTTCTTTGGAAGTGACTATCAATAAAATCTAAGTCATAAGGTCTTAAGAACCAATCAAAATCAAACCAAGATCCTTCTTTTGCACCTTTTATATAGCAGATCAAAACTATTGAATTTTTTGATTCATCAAATTCTATCTTATGATTAACAGCATATCTGTTATATCTTTCCAGAGTTCTTTTAAAAGAATCAATCTCCTTAGCCTCAATTTCTTCTTTCAATTCTAAGAGCTTAGAAAAATCTTCGTCATTCCAAAAAGATTCTCTTTGATAACGCAGCACTTCTCCTTCTGCTTTTATCTCTATAGCGTTCCTCAATGGTTTTACTTCCTCAATTTTTGGGAGTTCTTCTTTCTTTACAGCACCTTTCCTCACTCTTTCACAACTTATTGTTAATATCTCCAAAACAAGCAATCCAATTACCAACAAACAATAGGATAAATTTTTGTTCATAATACACCTCCTTCCTCAATGAACAACGATTTCATATAACGTTTCCAGAGTTTGTAAAGTGCCTGAAGGGCATTTGGACGAAATGTCGTAAGGCATTGAGCCACAAACTCTGTGTTAGCCGAAGTTGCATGGTTTGACGATTCTCGCTCTTGTGGTGCCTTTCGTTAAGGCTGGTTAGTTTCTTCCAACCATTCCTGCAAAAGGGCAAGAGCTTTCTTTGCGTTTTCAGCGTTGTAAACAAATCTACCGGCAGGCATCATCTCTGCCAATTGCTGTGGTCTCTCTTTAGAAGCCCATTCCGTAAGAGGATTAAGCACCTGGCTAAAGGCTTGGTTGGTCTCAGGTGTGGCGTTTGCTCTAAGAAGCTTTATCAAGCCATCACTGAATACGAACTTCGTAGAATAATATGTTTCTTTGATGCCCGCAGTTTTGAACCAGTCATTTGTTTCAGCCAACTTACAGATAACTGTGTCACCTTTTGCTATGCATTCGCTAATAGACATGTGAATATTTAAGGCAATGTCATATTCTGTAAGGTCTCGAATCTGTTCTTTGCCTTTGAGCACAAATTGGCCGACTGCTTCAAAAGTCGCATTTTCTGCGTATAAAGACATAATTCTCTCGAGATCATGGCTGTTGTAAGCTTTCTCAAAAGCTTTGACTCGATTCTCCAGTTTAGGAGCGCAAGATAGAATCATGAAGAGCAGGAAGAAAAGGGAAGAAGAAAGAATGGATCCACCTAAAATCGTCCTCATTAGACACCTCCTTTCATAAATTAATTATTACTTCTCTTTATATCTTTTTATTTCGGGCGCCTCGAAGCCGATTGCGTATAACGTTTTATAAACGAACTTGAGTTCGTATATACATACCTATAGGTATATTGAAACTAACGTGAAAAAATATAGAGTCACTCACTTTTTCAACCCCTTTTTATTGAATATTAAACCATCTAATGGACTTTTAATTTTGCTTAAATCTTTGTTCGAGATATGGGTATAAACCCTCGCACAATGAATCCAAGCACCATGCATTAGTGCTGGATGAAATTGTGCGGGGTAAATTTCTGTTGTTTTTGAATTCTTGTGTCCTAATAGCTCCTGTATATACCCCGCACTTTTATCTCATACTAATACCCTTCTATGGGGTTAACTCCACAGGAGACCCAGTGAAATTTATGATAAGCTATTCTTAATCCTTTTTATCAAAAATTTGTATGCATTTCCAAAGTATTTTAATTGCTTTTCTCTATTCCTCGCATCTTTTTCTGATAAGAATGCTTCATAATAAACTAAAATAAAAGGAGTGTACTTTCTTGTAGAAAAAACTTTACCATCTTGGTGTTCTTTAAATCTCTTTTCTAAATTATTTGTTGAGCCAATATATTTCCAGTCTTTAACTGCCTTGCTTTTAATTATATAAACATAGTACATAGCATAATGGATTTATCACAGCACTTTCAAAAGTGCTGGATTTAAGTGCGGGGTATATCGTAAGTATGTTTTGCTTTCAAAAAGATGAGTTGAAAAACTGTGTCTTAGGTTGTAAACGGTAATCTATTTCGATGCTAATGTGTATTTCTTCCTTTGGTCAAGGAAAAAGCCATTTCTTTGGACGCTCTTTACTCCAGTATTAAGGCTAACTGAAATATAAAAGAGACTATATGACTATTAATTATAACACATAAACGCCCAAAAATCAAGAGAAAAATGTCTCAAAGGCTATATATGACAATAATGGTATAGTTTTTCATATACCTAAAAAGTATATGAGAATCCCTTGAAAAATGATGTTATACTTTTTGCAAAGCCTGCAAAGCTTGTTGCTTACCTACGCAAGCTGAAGCTTGCGGCTACCTTTTATCCTTTTTAACAATCGCTGAAGCTTGCGGCTACCCCTTTTAGGTTCTTACACTACTAATTCTTTACAATTCCTCTATAAGCTCAATGAATCGGTGGTAGGGGATTGCTGTCCAGCTCTCTGCCTTTATCGCTCCCAGTGAGAGGGATATCATTGATACCTTTGCTGCTACCTCTTCATTTGGTGCCTCATATATATCAAGGAAATCATAGGGTCCAAGTAGTGCATAATGTGATACAAACTTGACCTCAGGACATTTATCCTTTACTCTACTTCTCCACTCCTCTCCAATCTTTGCTCTCTCTTTCATCTTGCTTGTAATTTCTGGAGAGAGCTTTGTCATTAGAATGTATGTTGCCATAATACCTCCTGGTATAATATTCCGTATTGTCAAAAAACTAACCACAGAGAACACAGAGATTTTTATTAATTAAAGATTTGTAAAAGAGTCTTATGCCTTCCCTCTGTGACCTCTACAAAACTAATCTTTTTATTCCATCTTTCAACCTTTCTACATTGAAATTTATCAATAGTCCTACTCTTTTCTTCATTGCCTTCATATATGTCAAAAGCTGTGCCTCAAATATCTTCTTCATTCCTTCTGTTGCCTTTATTTCTAATATCACCTGTCCTTCTATCAAAAAATCTATCCGATGCGGACCTATGCTTCTCCCTTTATACTCAAGCATAATCTCTTTCTGTCTTTCAAAACGTATTCCCCTCAACTCAAACTCATATGCCAATGCTTCCTCATAAACACTCTCCAACAGACCTGGACCTAAAGTTGAATGGACTTCAATAGCACAGGCAATTATCTTTTCCGTTATATCTTTCAGAGGAAACTCTTTTGGAGAGCACAGAGAATTAAATTTACTCTGTGACCTCTGTGGTTTGTCATATTCTTTCATATTCTATTTGGCACTACCTAATATTTATTATACCTGATTACTCAGATATTAACTACAAAATACCTTAAAACTCGCAATCCTTTACATTTCTTGTTTGTCGGTATCGAGGTTCGCCTGCCTGAATAACTATCTATTCAAATTTACTCAGTTGAGAATCTATGGTAGGAACAGGTTCCTACCATAGATCATATTTCGCCCCGCCATAGGCGGAGCTCCTACCTTCATTCGACATCCTTAATTTTGTGAATCTATATAATTATGATATTATAAAAATGAGATTGCTTCGTCGTCCGTCAAGAAGTGCGTGGACTCCTCGCAATGACAAAAGTCCATGTCGGTCATTGCGAGCGAATGAAATGAGCGTGGCAATCTCATATTAATGCCATTTACCTATAACAGTATGAAGACTGTCACTCCTCCTTATGTACACTGGATTCCAAGGAATGAGATTGCTTCGTTCGTCAAGAAGTATGACGGACTCCTCGTAATGACAGAGGGTCAAAAAGATTATCGGGATTAGGAAATCCCTCCTACAACAGTCTCTTTATCCTACTACTTTTAATAAATTCTTAGTAAGATATTATGAGAGAATAATATCGGGATTAGGAAATCCCTCCTACAAATTCTTTTTATCCTACTATTATTTTAATAAATTTTTAGTGAAATGTCAAGAAAAAAATGAAAGGAATAGGTGAAAAACAACATATTTAGCTAACGAATAACAGCCATCTTCTCAATGAACTCTACATTTTCTCCTTCACAGGAAGCCTTTAGTCTGAAGAAGTAGGCACCATTTGCAACCTTTCTTCCACTGCTATCTCTCAAATTCCATGGTACTGTAACTTCTTGAGTAATTGTTATAGATGTCAGTTTCTCTATTAACCTCCCTCTTGTAGTATATATCTCTACCTTTACATCTTCTGGAGGCTTGGTGAATTTAAACCAGAATTTCGTCTGAGTGCTTGCTGGATTTGGATAAACCCCCCATTTCTGGAGCTTTAGATGTGTTGCCTTCTCAAACAAGAGTGAATCGCATCCCATATTACCATTTACATCCCATGCCTGTACAACAAGGATATATCTACCATCAACCAGACTATCAGGCCTTATCATTATAGGAACCTCATCTATATTATCAGGTTCTATGGGAAAGGAATAATTTTCTCTATTTAATTCAATCCCATCAAGAAAAACCTTAATTCCTTTCTCAATCACATCTATTCCATAGCTGTCGTATGCTATGGCATTAAAGTGAGGAAATGAATTATAAATTGTAATATCGTCTTCTGATAATATATTTACAGCCGGGGAAATAGTATCACCCACAGGGAAAATTGAGAATAAACCTATATTACCTGTTTTGGCACGAAGAAATATAGAATCCTTAATAGCATCAAGTCTTACCCATCTATAAAAGTCTAAAGGGAGATTATAGAGTCCAAATTCAGTCTGGACACCCTTTTCCTCTTCTGGTAGAGTTAACCATATGGAATAATCTTTTTCAGGTTTAATTATTTCAGGGATTATCTTTACACTGTATATAGAATCGTCTTTTAGTATTTCAAGTACACAACTCCTATCTACTATGCCTGAGTCCATTTCACAAACACATCCACTCAGTCCAACCTTCCCTCGTGTTCCTTCAACTGGAGAAATATTAAAAAGTGTTACATCTACATCAGTATAATCTACAATGTTGTTATCCTCATTCTCTTCCTCCACTTTATTCTCTTCATCCAATTTTATAATAACTCCACCCTGTTTCAAGTTCCAATATACACAGGCAGTATCCTCAGTATCTCCATCAAGAGAGAGTGTATCATATCCAATTGGTACTGTGTCAATCCCACTGATTGTATAAAAAGAGGCTATAAATTTCTCTACATGTTCTCCACCAGCATTCTTTACAATCTGACATATAAATACACTATCCCTTACAGTAAGAAATGGAAATCCCTCGGGCATAAGGTCAGGAAGTGTGGGGATTGTATAGGAATTTAATTCTGTTATCCTTATCACACCATCAACAGATACAGCATAAATTCTATAATAGACCTCACCAGGTGAATTAGTATATATAGGAGATACGGTTTGATAAAACCCTGATTCGGATAACATTGGAATATAGGTAAATGGAAGTGTAGTATCTTCTGACCAGAAAAGCCCAGCACTATCAATAGGAAGTTTATAGGATATTTCAGCATTAAGCCATACAGAATCTCTGATTGTAGGACTTTCGGGTATAGTGAAAATATTTCTTATGTCTATTCCCTCAACCATGAATCTTGTTGATGCAACTCCCTCATTATTATCACCATATGCATATACCTTTACCAATGCTTCTCCTTCTCCATTCGGAATCTCCCAGAGACAAGAAAACTCTCCCTCTATAATATCAACATCCTCCTTTTTAATAGGTAACGAGTCTGGAAGGTAGAATGTTAATATTGCCTCCCCACTAACTTCAGGGTCAGTTCTTCCTGTGATATGAACAGTATCACCGGGTGAAACCGATGTCGGTTCAGGTTCCATGTCTATCTCAAGACATGATATAGGAATCTCTGCAAGCGGGTCCCCAAGAAGGGTATATTGTTCACCTCTGCTATAATGTAACCTTGCCAGCGACGTAAGTGCTCCGAGAGTATTGATGTGTTCATCGAACAGGTAAGTCAACATACTCCTTCCTAATACAACTGAGGAGAGATACATTAAACCACCTGTTCCAAAGTGAGCAACTGCTCCTCCATTGGGAGCAATAACAAGCCCTTCTCCGATACTATTTGCACCCGGCTCGTCAAACACGCCCTCATAACATGATACGGTATATACAAATGGAAGTCTCGTTAAATTACCCAATCTTAATATATCTTCTTTTGTAAAGAATGGTCCACCTGTCCATCTACCTGCTGCACCATGTCCGATAAAAACAAGCATTGAACATCCGGTATTGAAAACATTCATAACATCCTCGTTTTCATGTATTCCATGATAGAGTGCGTTTTCATCATAGTCTGAGGGAAAAAAACTGTCCTTTAGTCCATTCATCACATCCTGACAATCTTCATATACATCAGCACAGAAGACATATCTCTTACGCCATTCTCCACAATTTAATGTATCCTCTCTGAGTCTCATCTTCTGGAAAAACCCTGAAAACTCCTCATGATTCTCAACAGGAACCCTTCCAATGAATATATCTGGAAACTCATCATCACCTATGAGATATGAGTAATAACTATCAGTTGATAGAAAGCCATAACCGGGTATAAACGATAAATATGGAGGGACTATATTATCCCCATATCCGTATATATCACGATAGTCATAGGATGCATCTCCAAGTAAGAGACTGTATAAAGGTGGCTCTTCCCAGTACCTCACTGCAAACTCAAGGAAATCTCTTATTGCCTCTGGATGTTTTATACCATAATTAAATTCATCATATATCTCTTCTGTCGTAACAGCTATCCCCTCTCTCCATCCTGCATAGATTTCTCCATCAGAGATGAGAGATGTATCAGTAATTACAATATATGGACTCGTCATAGAGGTGGAGGATAATCCACTATAAGTAACCTTTTTAATCTTCTCAGGAGTTTTTGGTGAATCAACTATATAATAACTGCTCTCACTCTTAACTGTATCCTTAAAAGAGGCTTTATAAGAACCATCATCAAGTACAATAGCAGGATTAATAATATACTTAGTTCCCCTCTCCATAATTGACAAATCCTCTGTTGTAAATCCAGTCATCCTGAATTCCATACATCCTGTATTTTGTGGAGAAAACTCTAATAAGTTTTTTTCTGATACAAGTTCTCTCCTACCGTTTATCTCAATCCAGTTTAGAAGAAGGTCTCCATTACTCTGTATTCTTAGATAATTTTCTTGTTGCCGGGATATATTCCCAATAATTTTGTGGAAAACATAAGGGCAGGCGCCAGAAAAGGTTTCTTGTGTTATATATATGTCATTCAAATAGATTGAAAAGGTATGGGCAAGTTCATCTCTTCCATGAAATTTGATATACATCTCAAGAGTATCAATAAAAACAGGTATTATAAATGTTGTATCCTCAGGAAGGCACATCCAGAACCACGGATCTATTGTATCTGATGATACTTCTGAGAACCTCCAGAACATATTATCCTCTTCAAAATGAACTGTATCCCTGTACGTATTCTGAATTGAGAAGTTATCATCTGGGGTTCCGTCAATAGTTACAAGCCTGGGACCAGGAATATTATCTACTATCAACCAATATACATTCTCATTTGTATAAAGATTAAGGTATGTTTTCTCACCCCTTATCTTTTCCCCATAAAATTCAATATAATCTCCTGGATCGAAGGAATTATCCTCTTCTCCGCTTACGAATATTGGAATATCAAATTCCATATGTTTCATGCTAAAGTTCTTTGGATTTACAAAATCTACATCCTCAATAATCTCCGAAAGAATACTATATTTAATTCTGTAAATTCCTTCATGCTTTATAATTATTTTATACCTCGGACCTTTTGACTTTTCGACCTTTCGACCTTTCGACTTTATAACTCTTTGACCTTTCGACTCATCTACCTTCCAATATTTCGCAATGTCATAATTAACAATAATTTTCTTAAGTATATCTTCAAATTCATCACCCCGGGGAGGGTCTTTAGATGGATAGGGTGGAAAGTTTATGCTTGCTTCACAATCACCATTAACTCGTATAAGGGCAACCCTCTGGTTTCTTAATACACCTGTTCGTAATATCTGGACGGAATTCTTAATACCATCGTGTATATCAAGAGCAAGATTTCCATCAGGCGGTATACCCAAAAGGAATTCCGTGCTATCCTTAACACTAAAGCTGAAAAATAAAGGATTGCTGTCTTGTAGATTTATGGATAGAAATATAAATAATATAAGCATTTGTAATTATAGAAGATATATAATATCTTGCATTGAATCTATTTAGACTTTATCTTAAAAAACATTGCTCTTGCCCTGTCTCGCAAGCAGGAGCTTGCTCCTACCTTTAATTTACTATTTTAGATTGTCGATTTACGATTGCTTTCCAATTCGTGTTCCTCAATAATTAATAGTCAATTGTCATTTGTCAATCGCCAATCTTCCCTGATTCACCGTTTCTCCCTTTCTCGTCCTACGCCCTATTTATCCCGCCTGCCCTGTAGTAACAATGTACGGGGTAGAATGCGTCTCGCCCTGTGGAGTGTGTAAACTACTCCATGGGGAAGCTATTCTATCGGGACGCCCTACTCCTTACATTCTTCCTTTTTCCCTTTTCGCGACTGAGAAGTCGCTCCTACAAATCGCAACGAGCCTGTCTACCGACAGGCAGAGAGGTTGCTCCTACCGTAACCTGTCTCCTGTCACCTATAACCTGAAACATTTAACATTAAACATTCAACATTCAACCCAATTAACTAATCAACTATTCAACTAATTAACTCTTGTCTCATTTAACATTCAACATTTGCCTTTTGCCATTTACCTTTTACCGTTTGTAAATACTTTGTGTCTTGGTGGCAAAATCTTTTATCCACCAACATTTTAGAGTTCAGATAGTAAGTAAGTGTATCAGCCAATCAGTGTATCAGTTGGAAGGTCATCAGCAGACCAGAGCATCAGATTCTGATATACTGATAATCTGATATTCTGCCCACTGATTTGCTGGTACCCTGATCCGCTTTGAAATTTGCCATTTGCCTTTTGCCATTTTCCATTTCATTACTCCTACCTGTATTTTCGCAACCAGGAGGTTGCTCCTACCATCACATTCAACATTTAACATACAACATTGAACATATAACATTTCACATTTACCTTTGCCATTTACCTTTGCTATTTTCCATAAGGCGGGATTCCTACCGGTTATCTAATAACCACTATTTTGCTAATTAAACCTTCTGATGAAATAAAATAAATCCCTGGTGAAAGTCTAAACGAATTTCTAAATGTTCCAATGTATCTCCCTGAAACGTCGTATACCTTTACAGGTTCTGAAGAGACACTTATATCGCCTTTTGAAGGATTAGGATAAAATGAGTAATAGGGTCTTATCTCTTTCTCTGGTGGCATTGTAGTATAATATATCTCTCCATATACATTTCTCCTATCCTGATAAAAAATCCATAATCCTCCTTCAATATCTGAGATTATAATGGGATAAGAAGACGAACCAGAATCTTTTGTTATTCTTTCTATCTGTTCGCTTCCTATTACCTTGTAGTATACCTCATAATTTCCATCCCTGTCATCAGCCCATGAAAGGTGTACAACCCCATCTGGTGTCGCAGTAATGGATGGATATAACGCATCACCTGGTGAATCAACCTCAAGTCTTTCATCCTGTTTTTCTCCGTCAAATTGCATATAATATATCTTATATCTTCCATCTCTATCATCGGTATATGCGATATGAATTATACCAAGATTATCGAATGTTACAACAGGGAATCTCGATGAACCAGATGAGGCAGTTATTCTTATCTCATCTTCCCATATCTCATCAAATACCCTTAAATATATGTCAAAAATACCGCTTTTCAAATCACTCCAGACAACAACAAGTTTATTCCCATAGGAATTAACAGATGGATTTATTGCATAAGGTGTATTAGTAATTATGGTTATAGGAGACAAAATTCCATGCTTGAAGTTTCTGTATAGTATATTTCTGTCACCCTGCCATAATATATGGAGTGTTGTGTCGCTGTCAAGAACCAGAGATGGTGTAAATGAATGGATTGTATCAGGAGATATAACATCTACAATCCTGTTCCATCCCTCAGCCCTTAATAGTGAAATTTTATAGTGACTGCTGCGACCTTCCCAAGCTGCAAAAAAGTTATATCTATCTATTGCTGCAATTGATGGATGTGAGGAGTATTCCGGCATATCATAATACAGCATTTCAAAGGAACACCATTCTATTACCCGCTCAGCATACCATATAGCATATGATGCATATGCACCATAATCAGAATACCAGATTAGATGAGCAACCACATCTCTATCTATTGATACAGAATATTGACCCGGATAAGAAAGCCATGCACTTTTTTCCTGATAACTTACAAGGCAGGTTTCTGGCTCAAACATCGCTATATTAATTATTAATAAAAGACCAACCATAACCACAATTGAAAAATTAAATATTAAATGTCAAATATAAAATATAAAATTGTCCTCATAACTAATCTTCGCAAGCAGGAGCTTGCTCCTACCGATTCTCGTCCCGCCAAAGGCGGGGCTCCTACCATCTAACACCTGAAACCTAACACCTGAAACCTAACACCTGTAACCTAAGGTATCCAACATTCAACCTAATCAACCAATTAACTATTCAACTAATCAACTCTTTTCCTATCTGGGTATCTTAAAAGTTTAACCAGTGAAAAAATGGCAAGTGATAAAAGTAAAATTATAACAATAAAGGTCACTATCCTGGGCATATTAACATAATATGTAAATATCCACCAGAACCATGGAAGATTTATTGTTGCCTGGTATCTTAAAAGTTCCTTATAGTTTGTATAATACCCTCTCTTTATATTAAAATCATCCTTTCTTTTTATATTATTAAGCGTCTCCTTAAGATTTATAAATTGACCTGCTATAGGAAAGTATCTGAAAGAATTTATCACATCAACATCTTTTTTCTTCTCTGTTAGTAATGATATTTTATACACATATCTTTGAGGATTTACAGATATTCCCCCTATCTGAACAGCAATACCCAATGAGAATAATAGCAAAAAAATTAACTTCCCCTTAGAGTAGAAGAATTTCTTCAGATAGGAAGCAAGCGGAATCATAAAGAAGATAAAAATTGGTATTAAGAAACGCGGACCAAAACCAAACATTCCACCTGCCCACGCTCTGTGTGCTGATAAGACAATTATGTATAACGTTATTACAGTCATAGAGACTGAAAAGATTAGTTTATTATCCTTCATAAGATAAAAAAATCCTATTATGGATAATAATATTATGGGTGAATAGAAAATGATACCCTTACCGGGACTCAGAAAGAAACCGTATAAACCATATGGTATGAAATTTGTCCAGGGAGATGTACCATCTGACCACGTCACAGCACCAACTCCATAGGGAAAGGGCATAGAGGCGTTTTGAAACGCATTACCATATCTATAGTAATTGTAAAAACATACTACTGCCAAAAAGGGTATAATACCTAATACAAAACCAAATACATGCCTTTTCCAGTTTTCAGAGCGTAGATGAATCAAAAAAATTAATATAAAAGGAACAAACAAGACTGCATACTCTCTTGTTATTATTGCAAATCCTAAGCAGAGTGACGAAAGAAAAAATTTTCTCCTATATGCAAGAAAAAACGAAAGCAGGATAAAAAATGCAATTGTTACATTGTCTGAGGGATACTTAGCGTAAAACCATACAGGTGTGGAAAGACCAAAGACAAATGTAGTAAGTAATGAAACCATGTATGAGTAACGCATATCAATTAATAGTTTAAATAACAGGACACACATAAGGGAAACAAGTAATGTGTTCAAAATACAGAACATAAACTCACCTGCATAGTCAGGAGGTGTATTTAAAAGCCAGGTTATAGGTTTTGATATAATGAAAAGAGGAATTGCAAGGAGAGATTGTCCTAATCCATAAAAGGAATAGAAACGACTGTCTACACCCGGGATACCTATATCATCAGGAACAGTAAGCGTCCCTTTTTCTACAATACTTTTTGTTAATTGATATCGTAGTTCTGCATCCAGACTGGGATTGTGTCCTGATGATGTAAGAAGGTAAACAGAAAAGAAGAATAGAAAAAGAATGAGCAAGATACTCCCTGGAATATGAGTATCTGTAATTCTGGACATAGCTTTTTACTCCTCACTGTCTACTATGAAATAACTGCTATTTGTTATAAGTTATTCGTTATTTGTTATAGGGTCGTAGAGTCATCGAGTTTGTTTGGTTTATTGAGTTTGTTGAGTTTATCGAGTTTGTTGGGTTTGTTGTGTTTATTTAGTTAATTTAGTTGTTATATCTAATAACCATTAACCATTAACTAATAACATGTAACACTCAAAATTCAACTAATCAACTATTCAACTAATTAACTCTTGTATCATCTAATATTAAACATTCCTATCGCCCCGCCAAAGGCGGGGCTCCTACCCTCTTCCATTCTATCTATTTTTCCTTCACAATCCTTGTACCTGATATACCTTTTAAAGAATCATCAATTTCACGGGGAATGGTTATAATAGTATCCTTGCCAGTTTCTTTTGTAAATCCAATGGCGGCTCTTATCTTTGGCGCCATACTTCCTTCCTTAAAATGACCTTCTTTAAGCCATCTTTCTGCCTCAATAACACTCATACAGTCAATCGCCTTCTCATTCTCTTCACCAAAATTCAGGAAGACCTTAGGAGTAGGGGTTGATATTATAAATACATCCGCAGAAACACCTTTTGCCAGTAGACTCGATGAATAATCCTTATCAATCACTCCTTCTACACCTTTATATTTACCATCCTGTTCAATGACAGGAATACCACCACCACCTGATGCTATTACAATAATTCCTTTCTCTATGAGTGCCTTAATGCTCAAGAGTTCCAATATCTCTCTTGGCATAGGTGATGGCACAACTTTCCTGTATCCCCTTCCAGCATCTTCTTTCATAATCCATCCAAACCTCTTACAAACTACTTTCATTTCATCTTCAGAATAGAATGTGCCTATTGGTTTTGTGGGTTCTTTAAATGCCCTATCATCCTTGTCAACTAAAACCTTAGTAATTAGAGTAGCAACGCCCTTCTTTATATTTCTTTTCTTAAGTTCGTTTTCAAACGTCATTTGTAAGGCATACCCAATTTCACCCTGTGTATAGGCGGTTGCAAAATCAACACTTATAGGTGGCAGGATATCTTTGGTTTTGTCTGAACGATTCAACACAAGACCAACCTGTGGACCGTTGCCATGAGTAAGAATAATCTCATATCCCATTTCCATCACATTAACCACATGAAAGATGGTTGTTCGGAGTATTTCAAACTTCACAGAGATACCATTCTTACTATCACTTATAGAGTTTCCACCTATCGCTATTAATGCAAGTTTTGACATAATAAAAAATATTCACCCCGCTATCAGCGGGGCACATGAAAACAATGGGAAAAAAGGTAATATATCTATTATATCGTTAAATTATCATATTATTTAACTTTTATTTATTTTTATCCTTATATTTTATATTTAATATTTAATTTTTGACTTTTTTCTAACGTGGAGGTGAGGGGATTCGAACCCCTGACCTCTAGAGTGCGATTCTAGCGCTCTCCCATCTGAGCTACACCCCCTAAACTGCAACAACTGATTTTACTTCCGGAACCTCCTGCTTTATTATCCTCTCAACTGTGCTTTTCATGGTAATACCCGCTAAGGGACATCCTACACAAGCACCAGTTAGTTTTACTTTTACTGTTTCACCATCAAAGGATACAAATTTTATATCTCCTCCATCCCTCTGTAGAGCAGGTCTTACCTTTGCTATTATTTTTTTTATTTTAGTATCATCCATAATACCTCTGAATTTGAAATTACTTAATAAAATACACACAACCTTATATGTTGATAATTATACCCTATATTTTAAAAAAAGTCAAGTAAAAAAAGATTCAATAAATCAAAGCATTTATAAGAAATTCACACTTTTTTCTTGACAGAATAATTTTTTTATGGTATAATGCCGTTGGAATTTTTTAAAGAGCTAATAAAGAAACATTAATATTAGGGAATGTACCAAAGTTACGTGATACGGGTCTGTCCTGTCATTGCGAATCCGTCGTCCGTCAAGAATTACGACGGATTGGCGGATGAAGCAATCGCTTTTTACTGAATTATATCCCATATGAGATTGCCACTTTCATTTCATTCACTCGCAATGACAGATTGGGCAGATAAGATTGCCAAGTCCATAGAGACTTACAATGACAGTTGCATTCTGGTTAGTCATCACAACACTTTAGGACAATGTCTAAAATTAAATACATTTACAGGCACTATATAACATAATGTCCGGGACAGTATAAGAGATAAATAAATGCAGTATTATATATGAATTCTATGTTTAATTCTCTATAACTTTATATTGGAGGTTTGAATGCCAAAGGAAATGGAATCCATGATGAAAGAGGAAAGGATATTTTATCCCCCTAAAGAGATAAGTAAAAAGGCTTACATCAAGAGTATGGAGGAGTATGAACGGCTTTATAAGGAATCTATCGAAGAGCCGGAAAAATTCTGGGGAAGACAGGCAGAAGACAATATTGTATGGTATAAGAAGTGGGATAAGGTACTGGAATACGATTTCTCAAAGATAGGGGAAGTCAGCGAGCCATATGTAAAGTTCTTTAAAGGTGGAAAACTCAACATCAGCTATAACTGTCTGGACAAGCATCTCAATACCTGGAAGAGAAATAAAGCAGCCCTTGTCTGGCAGGGAGAGAAAGAGGAAGAAAAACGCACACTTACCTATCAACAACTGCATACAGAGGTTTGTAAATTTGCCAATGTCTTAAAGAAGCATGGAGTAAAAAAGGGAGACGTAGTAACCATCTTCTTACCAATGATCCCTGAGTTACCAATTGCTATGCTTGCCTGTGCAAGAATTGGGGCTATACACTCGGTTGTTTTTTCAGCATTCAGTTCAGATGCTCTCAAGGACAGGATATTAGACTCTAATTCTAAATTTGTTATAACATCAGATGTGGGCTTTCGTAAGGGAAATGTAATCAACATTAAGACTAAAGTAGATAAAACACTACATAATTGTGAAGGTGTTGGTAAAGTTATCGTCTTTAACCGTGGGAATACAAAAATCGATATGAAATCAGGGCGAGACTTTTGGTGGCATGAGGAAATGGATAAAGAGGACATTAAAGGAACTTGTGAGTGTGAGGTAATGGATGCAGAAGACCCACTTTATATCTTATACACAAGTGGTACCACTGGCAAGCCAAAAGGTGTCTTACACACTACTGCTGGTTATTTAATTCATGTTAATCTCAGCCTTAAGTGGATTTTTGATGTAAAGGATGAGGATATCTTCTGGTGTACAGCAGATATTGGTTGGGTAACAGGACACTCTTACATTGTATATGGTCCTCTATCAAACGGAGCAACAGCCCTTATGTTCGAAGGTATCCCTACATATCCTGAGCCAGATAGGTTCTGGAAGATAGTAGAAGATTATAAGGTTAATATCTTCTATACTGCACCAACGGCTATAAGGGCATTAATGAGATTTGGGGAGGAATGGCCAGATAAACATGATATGTCATCTCTTCGAATCCTTGGAACAGTGGGTGAACCTATCAATCCAGAGGCATGGATGTGGTACTATAATATAATAGGTAAAGAACGGTGTCCCATAGTTGATACCTGGTGGCAGACTGAGACTGGTGGAATATTAATCACCCCACTTCCTGGTGCTATTCCAACCAAACCAGGTTCAGCCTCAAAACCTTTCTTTGGAGTTGTCCCTGAGGTTTTAAGACATGATGGAACTGTGGCAGACATAAATGAAGGGGGTTCCCTGGTAATAACCAAACCCTGGCCTGGCATGATTCGTGGAGTATATGGAGATAAAAAGAATGAGTTGATTAAAAAGGTATACTTCTCTATGTTCCCGGGTAAATATTTCACAGCAGACGGATGTCGAGTAGATGAAGATGGATTTTATTGGCTTATGGGAAGAACCGATGACGTTATGAATATCTCCGGTCATAGAATGAGTACTGCTGAGGTAGAGAGTGCATTGGTTTCCCATAAATCGGTAGCTGAGGCAGCAGTAGTTAGTTTTCCTCATGAGATTAAGGGACAGGGAATCTATTGTTACGTTACACTAAGGCATGAATATAAGCCATCAGATGAACTCAAAAAAACACTTATTAATCATGTACGACAGGAGATAGGTCCTATTGCAACTCCGGATAAGATACAATTTACCGACGCTCTACCAAAGACCCGTTCTGGTAAGATTATGCGTAGAATCCTAAGGAAGATTGCTGAAGGACATATTGAAGCTGTTGGTGATACATCTACATTGGCAGACTCATCAGTAGTGGATTCATTAATTGAGGGAAGAGAAAAATAAAATAAATTGCTTCACAAAACTAAGGGTATAAAACAAAGTATCGAAGCTGGGTTGTCCCCGTTAAATAGAAGCTATTATTGTATCATCCTGACATTTATTGTTGGGGAATGTCCTAAACTATTGTGATGACTAACAAGAGGACAACTGTCATTGAAAGTCTCTACGGACCTGGCAATTTTATCTACTAAATCTGTCATTGCGAGTGAATGAAACGAACGTGGCAATCTCATATGTGATATAATTCAGTAAAAAGCGATTGCTTCACCTACGGCTCGCAATGACAGAACAGATTCATATCACGTAACTTTGTGACGATATCTATAGTTAAAACATTTAACATGGTTCACCCTGTTAAATAGAAGCGGTTACTGTAGAACTCTGACATTTATTGTTTTGTTATTTAACAGGGTAAACGTTAACGTTAAACGAAATGGATAGCGAAGCTGGATGGAGACAAAGTAGAAAAGAGCTGAAGTAATACAAATTAGTTTTTTATGGGAGGTTTCTTTATGGAACAAAGGGTGATGAATCGATGGTTGGTAGTGGTGGGAGCCATACTTGTCCAGCTTTGCTTGGGTGCTATCTATGCATGGTCTGTCTTTACCCCATATTTAAAAGACCCATTAGGACTTTTTAGCTTTACAGCTACTCAAACTCAGGCAATCTTTTCTGTAGGACTGGCTATGTTTGCTGTGGTAACGGTTATTGCGGGTCGTTTACAGCATAAGATAGGACCCCGTCCTGTGTGTATTATTGGTGGCATTTTACTTGGCCTTGGTTACATTTTGGCCAAGTTTTTGGGCTATAGCCTCGCTGGTCAGATTATTTGCATCGGTGTTATTGGTGGTGCAGGTATCGGTTTCTCTTATGTAGTACCCATTGCTGTGGGTATGAAGTGGTTTCCTGATAAAAAAGGAATGATTACAGGATTATCTGTAGCAGGTTTTGGCTTCGGTGCTATGATCTGGGTTAAATGGGCTGGCGCCTGGGGACATCTGATAGACAATTATGGTGTACTCAATGTTTTTATGATTTATGGCATTGTATTTATGGCTGTTGTCCTATTGGGTAGTATAGTAATGATTAATCCCCCTGCCGGATGGAAACCTAAAGGTTGGCTTCAGAATTCAGACTCTGTCCAGGCTACTGATGCAGTTGGTCTCAAACCACGTGAGATGCTCCGCACACCCCAGTATTATTCTCTTTGGGTAACATTTATATTTAGTGCTATGGCGGGATTAATGGTAATTGGTTGTATAAAACTTTTTGGTATAGATTCTTTAATGAAAATTGGGATGGATAAGGTTTCAGCCAGTGCAGTAGCAGGAACAGCCATGGCTTTTTTGGCTATTTTTAATGGATTAGGGAGAATTATCTGGGGTACAATCTCAGATAAAATTGGTCGTAAGACTACTTTATCTTTTATGTGTGCGCTGCAGGGAATTATTATGCTCTTGTTTTATTTTATGGGTGGTTCTGTCTGGTCTTTGATTGTTGGTGCAAGTATTATCGGGTTTAACTTTGGGGGAAATTTCGCCCTTTTCCCTACAGCAACTGCTGACTTCTTTGGGACATCCAATGTGGGTTTAAATTATGGTTGGGTATTTACTGCCTATGGTGTAGCAGGTATTGTAGGTCCCATATTAGGAGGTTATGTTCGAGATACTTATCAAACCTTCTTAGGTGCCTTTATTCCTGCTGGTATTGTTTGTTTAATTGGTGCAGTAATTATGATTCTGTTGAAACCGCCACGATTAGAAAATAGGTAGAATAGTACGGATTATTTAATAATACAGATTTCCACAGTAAGGAAGACTCCTTGTTGCATCATCAACTGCAAGGGCAGCCTCATAGTATAATGGGTGTGTAAATAAATCTACAAAAACCTTTTCTGCAAGTTGGATACCGATTAGTCTCAATATTGACCCTAAAAACCCCTTTATCCTATCCAGAACACTCCTGTCTTCTTTTTCTTCATCCTCCTCCTCTTCATATTCATTATCATTCTCGGCAACATAAATTTTCCTGGTAAATGCCCTACCATTACTGCTCCAGAGTGAAATAGTATCAAAAGACCAAAATAGTGAAACCTCTAATTCCACTTCTCTTTCAAGATATACCCCGAGTGTTATATAATCTGCCTGTATGACCTTTCCATATCCAAGTATATCTGCACCAAGTGTATCTCCAAGTACTTTATTTGAGATAGTAGGAAGTTGTCCTCCATCTGTAATCCCCATCCGCAACAGTCTTGCATCCACTGTATCGGTAGGTATAATATTATATCCCTTTTTTTTCAGGCTTTTAATAAATAAATTACGCAGATTTTGTGGAATTTCAAGGTCATTTGTATAATTTGCAAATGGAAGTACAGCTACCCACACATCACAGTATAAGTCGGACTCAATTTCTCTTGTAGAACAACTACAAACAAGAAAACCAAGCAAAGTTAATGAAAGAAGAAAATATCGTGAAAACATAGTTATAAAGTATTTATTCTTTTTCATATAATCTATAATTATCTTACAATCTGTATTTAGATAATAATAGTTTATTTATATCGATAGTTTCAATCCAACCTTCTTTTGAACCATTATTATAATATACCTTTTTATCACGTGAATATCGACCAACAATTTCTGCTGCCAGTTCTATGTCCTTATTTCCAATTAAAAGACCGACAATATTTATGGATTTTAATAGAGTATATTTTTTAGATGCATAATTAATTAATTCCTTCATCTCTTCGTCGGTTCGACTAACGATGAGCTTTTCACTTGAAGGTAATCTAAAATGCCTTCCTACAGAAAGTAATTTCATTAATATAGACGATGTCTCTTTATGTTCTATAGATTCCTTAAGTCGCCTTGAAAATCCAGGATCGGTAAGAAGACAACCACCAGCAGGAGTTGGTATAATCTCTAAACCAAGGAGGTTCGCAAGTTCAATATGGGGTTTTCTTGACCGTCCACTTAAATTACATAACCTGGTTCTATCCACAATATTCTCATCCTCTGCAATTGTTGGTGGAAGTAGCTTAGCTGATAATGGTCTTAATACCATCCTCTGACATCCTGCAGCCTTCTCCATACGCAGTAGAACATCCTTATTCTGAGACATAGGTCTTTCACCCAGCACCTCACCGGTTATAAAAAACTTCCCACCAATTGTTTTACAGTATTGCCTGGCATTTTTATACATAAATATTTTACAGTCTATACAAGGATTCATATTCTTACCATACCCATGACTGGGAGATATAATTATATCTATATAATCATCACCTGTTTGGATTATCTTCAGGGGGATTTTAAGGTAATTGGCAGCTTTCTTGGCACTTGTTAATTCTTTTGAATTAAATGAGGTAAGTATGAAAATTCCAAACACATTTAGATTTTCAGACTGTATAAGCTTTACAGCTAATATGCTATCCAGTCCACCAGAAAAAAGCGAGACAATTTTCATCTGTAGTTTATTTTTCCCTACAACAAAAGCAGACCAACTGCTATGGAGAAAAACTTAAATTCCACTGTATCATTTCTTGAACATACAACACAAGGACATTTAGCCCCTAATGCTATTCCTGCAAGCCTTGCATCTGCAAATAGTGTAAGTGTTTTATATAATACATTACCAGTCTCAATATTCGGCACTATAAGTATATCTGCATCACCCGCTATCTCACTTTTAAGATTCTTTACCTTTGCAGATTCTCTTGATAAAGCAACATCAAGGGCAAGTGGTCCATCAACTATTACACCCTTTATCTGCCCCCGATCTGCCATCTTTGAGAGTATTGCAGCATCAAGTGTAGCCTGCATTTTTGGGTTCACCTTTTCAATAGCACATATTATTGCTGCTTTGGGTTTCTCGATACCAAATCTGTGGGCTATTTCTGTGCAATATTCTATCATCTTAATCTTCTGTTTTAAGGTCGGCACAATAGGTATTGCAGCATCAGACATTATAAGCAGTTTTGGATAAGTAGAGACTTCTGCAATACTAACATGCGAAAGCAAAGCTCCCTCTTTCATCAACCCCTCTTCTTTATTCAATATCGCCTTCATATATATAGAAGTTGCACATAAACCCTTCATAAGGAAGTGTGCCTTTCCATTCCTCACAAGTCTCACAGCCTCTTTGGTAGCAGACACCTCATCAGGTATATCTATTATTGTAAATATTGATGGTTCAATTGCCTCATCCCTTGCAATCCTTTCTATTCTTTCCTTACTACCAGTTATTATCACATCTATCATATTTTCATTTATCGCTCTGGCTAATGCACCTATGGTATGTGGGTCCTCCCCATATGCTACAGCGAGTGTGCGTTTTGGTTTAGCTTTACAGGCATCTACAATTTCTGAAAAATGTCTAATGGGTTTCATATCACCCCCATAATATAGTAATATTAAAGATTAAATATCAAACCTGCCTGCGGTAGGCAGGTATCAAAATTCTATCACAATTTTAGTGAATGTCTCAAACTCTTACGATGACAGACAAGATAACACCTTGCTACGATTTTACTTATTTAGAACTTAGTATTTCGTATTTAGGATTTTTTAGTGTGTTTCTCTTCAAATCTTATTCCCTCTTTTTTAAGTTCGTCAAGTACTGGTTTATATATTGATTCTATTACAGGAATATGAACACCCTTCACGTCTATCCTGCCATTTAGAATTAATTTGGAGGAGATTGCTGCGGGCAATCCAACAGTCCTCGACATTGATGAGAAACCTCCTGGGATGCCGTAGTCAACAAGTGTAGATAATATTTTTTCTTTATGAGATTTATATTCTACCTCAAACTCATTCCTCAATACAATCATATCCCTTTCATTTTCTTTATACCGTAGTTTTGCGTTCAACCTATTTGACAGTATATCTATGGGTGATATTCTCTTTTGGGGTATTATATCATCACCTAAAAGTCCAAGCCAGTCGAACCTGTATATAACATCTGAATTCTCATCGATATGGAGAAAATCAGCTAAAGCATTTTTTAGTGAGATGCTCTCTTTTATACCTATAAGCGATGCCATAAATTCTCCATATGTCATACCAGTTATATCCCTTTCATCCTCTTTTAGAAGTCCAAGTTTTCCAATACAATACCAGGTTTCACACCAACCAATATTACGCAGAGTTCCTCTGTACATAATTTTTATATCTTCTAACCCATATTTTTGTATATAAGGAATAGAATCCCTATTAGGATAAGCCTCGAATTCCCCAAGCTCCTCTATTTCCAATGTCCAGTGATGTCTAAAAAGCTCATTATTTGGCACTCGCATCTCTTTTCCATCACTTAGATATCTTGCATTATTTTTCCCGGCAAGAACAACTCCTTTCGGACTCCAGGAAAACTTGTATCCCCAGGGATTTTTGTTAGAATCAGGGGCAGGAAGCCCACCACAGTATGAATGGAAACCCACGACTTTTCCCCCATCTGCCTTCACCCGATGTATTATCTCCATTGCTGACATATGATCTATACCAGGGTCAAGTCCAACCTCATTAAGTATAATTATTCCTGACTCTTTTGCCTTCTGGTCGAGTCTCTGCATCCTCTCACTAACATAGGATGTAGTAACCATATCTTTCTTATACTCTATACATATTTCTGCAACTTCTGTATGATAAATGTAAGGAAGAAGACTTACTATCAGGTCAGCATTCTTTATAAGTGGAACTGGATTATCCTTTATTATATTAAATTCTTTAGCTACTCCACTATTACTTGATTTTACAATTCTATCAGCCTTTTTCAATGTTCTTGAAGCAACTGTAACCTTTATTCCATTTTCAAGAAGATATTTCACAAGAGGTTCAGCTACAAGTCCTGCTCCAAATACAAGCACGTTATTCATATATTCTCCAATAAAAAAGACCCATAATAAAAAAGAATCATTTTTAAACCTGTTTGTTGTTCCCGCTATAGTATTTTAGACTTTAAATATATTTTTCAAGATATTTATATTCAGGAGTTAATTTTCCTTTGAAAAGGATTAATGCCCTCTTTATCTTATCAGGGAGTTCAATCTTGTTGAAATCACTACTATAATCTGCTGAAACGATTGATGTCACGAACCTCTTTAAGATTCCACTGAAATCTTCAGATGAATCTCTTGGAAGCTCACATGGAAGGTTGTCAACAGCCATTATGATAATCCCACTACCTTTAAATCCAGTGGAGACATCATCTCTTTGGGGATTGTATGTAAACACTGGCATATCTGGTTCTGTTATTCTCATGGTTGCCTCGATTGAACCCTCTATATCACAGGATATATCACCGATAACCTTCAGCTTGGGTTTTGAATCCTTGAAAAGTCTTTTAAGGTCACTTTTGGTAACAAGCCTTGGATATTTTGTTTCCCAATAAATACAGTTTACAAGTATTGAAAGATGTGGTAAATACAGATGAAATTTAGTTCTATATTTCTCAGGATGAATGTAGTAGTCATTTAGTTCAAATATATCATCCTTATTAATGGGTTCAACCATATCCTCTTCCCTGAAAACTACTTTAAATAATCCACTATCATTCTTGAGTTTTAGAAGCTCCTTTGGAGATATATCTTCGATAGGTAAGAGATCTACAATCTCCTGCACACCCTTTGAAACATTTCCATAACCTGTGATACCAATAACACAGGGAGTAATGGTTTCTGGCAATCCATCTTGCAGTATTTTTTTACCTATCTGCTCTATATCCTCTTTAATTTCGTCTAAACTACTATATTCGTATGTCTTCTTTATCTGGTTAAAAGGATTACTAATATTCATATATGAAAGTCTCTGTCCAAATGCCCAGAGTGTATTAATAACTCCTGCCAATCCTGCAAACCTTCCAAAAAAGATGAGTCTTTTTCCATTTTCATCCTCAACCTTCTCATAGTCAATGAGGTTACACCCAAGTTCCATCATTCTTTTTAACATTTGCATATTATAGTTCTGACCCTTTACTACATGTGCAAAGAATACATATGTCTTTCCCTCCCGAAAGAACC
>JAGMCL010000106.1 GCA_023129165.1 Caldifarciminota bacterium
GTTCCTATTCCATCAAATGAATATGGATTATTATCTATAGATTCACTGAAGAAACATATATCCGACGATGTAGTCTGTCTTATGCTTACCTGTCCTAATACACTAGGTCTTTTTGAGAGAGAAATTGAAACAATTAGTAGGATAGTGCATGAAAAAGGTGCAATTCTATACCTTGATGGTGCAAATTTGAATGCGTTTCTTGGATTAGCAAGACCGGGAGATATGGGTTTTGACATAGTTCACTTCAATCTGCACAAAACATTCAGTTCACCACACGGTTCTGGGGGTCCTGGTGGTGGAGGAATTGGGGTCAAGAAATTTATAGAGCCTTACCTTCCCATACCCAGAATTGAAAAGAATAACAACAACTACTATATGGATGAGAGAACCGGAAAATCCATTGGAAGGATTCATTCCTTTTATTCGAACTTTGGTGTAATGGTTAGAGCATGGGTCTATATAAGAATGATGGGTAGTGATGGATTAAAAAAAGTTGCACAGAATGCTGTCATTAATGCCAATTACCTTCTTTCGAAAATAAATAAATATTATGATGTTCCCTATGGTAAAGGAAGATGTATGCATGAGTTCGTTGCCTCCTGTGAATCTATGAGGAAATATGGTATAAGAGCCCTGGATGTTGCAAAGAGATTACTTGACCTGGGTTTTCATCCCCCAACGATTTACTTTCCCTTGATTGTTAAGGAAGCATTGATGATTGAGCCAACAGAAACTGAATCCCAAAAGACACTTGACTCATTCGTAGAGGCTATGCTAAGAATAAGACAGGAGGCAGAGGAATCACCTGATATACTCCGTAACGCACCAGTTAAAACACCAGTAACCAGGCTTAATGAAGTAAAGGCAGCCAAAGAACAGAAGGTTAATTGGTACTATCAATAGTTAATAAAATGAGATTGCCACGCTCACTCCGTTCACTCGCAATGACATACACTTCTCTGTCATTGCGAGGAGTCCGTCGATTGACGGACGACCTGCCTGCCGGCAGGCAGGCGGAGCAATCTCATATCTCCATAATAGTACTTTAAAAGAAAATATAGCCGTGTTTTAAAAGTTTTTGTGTTAAAAATTTAATGCTATAAATTATATGAGTAAATTTCGCAATTTCATAAAGCATGCATTCGCTATTAAAAAAGAGACCTATGAGGATCTTTCAAATGAAGACAAACAACTTATCGAAAGGCTTGCTAATGGTATAGTTAATAGGGGATTAAGTGTTCCAAGCGTAATGTTTCTCGAATCTATTAAACCTCTTAATTTTCTTAGTTCTCAGGTAATGCTTTTTTTCCGCCCCATAGTTACTGCTGTGTTTCCAATCTCATCATATGACAGAATAGAGTCCTTACTCGAAAAACGTCAGAGTATAGAGTGGTTACTCAGAGTGATTGAGGAGTATACATCAAAAAAGAAGACATCCTAATAAAGATCAGGATGTCTGATTAAAAAGATTAAAAGAGATTGCGCAGATGAAAGATAGAGTTCCTCATTTAGGAATTTGATTTTTATAGGGGATGTATATGGATAGATTGTGGGCACCATGGAGGATGGAATACATAAAGAAACAGCACTCTGATGAGTGTATTTTTTGCAAGGCAATAGAAACTAAAGATAAAGGGTTTATTCTTTATCAAGAAAAACTTGCCTTTGTTATTATGAATACATATCCCTACAACAGTGGACATATAATGGTTGCACCGACTAGACACACAGGGGATATACAGGATTTGTTAGATGATGAAATGCTTTCCCTGTTCAGGTTGGTTAAGATGAGTATTGTAGTACTTAAGGATACAATGGAACCTGATGCTTTTAATGTTGGTTCAAACCTTGGTAAGATTGCAGGTGCAGGAGTGGAAGACCACATCCACATCCATATAGTACCAAGATGGTCCGGAGATACAAATTTCATGCCCATTGTTTCTGATATGAAAGTTGTATCTCAGAGTTTGGACCAAACATATCGTATATTAAAAGAGGGTTTTAGTAGGTTAAAAAATTAATTGTTTAATATGAAATGGACATCATATCCCTGTTTAGAGAATAAGAGAAGGACAGTATTACTTATAGTATTTCTTGCTGCCTTGTTTACAGGATTGTATATATGGTTTGGGCTTTGGGGACTAGTAATTGGTCTTATACTTGTGGGTACTTCTGTCTATTCATATTTCATTCCTACAAGATACGAGATGAATAATGAGAAAATATTAATAAAAGGTCTTTTTATGACCAAAAAGAAACAGTGGATCGAGTTCAGAAGTTTTTATCCAGACAGGAATGGAGTTCTTCTATCACCATTTGTAGTTCCCTCAAGGTTAGAAAATTTTAGAGGGGTATATATAAGGTTTGGAAACAAGCATTATGAGGTGATAGAATATATAGAAAAGAAGATTAATAAAAAGAAACAACAGGAGGAGTGACAACCTTTTTGGAGTACCCCGCCTTGGCGGGGTACTCCAAAATTGTCATTGCGAGGAGTCCGTCGATTGACGGACGATGAAGCAATCGCAAGTCAATAAAAAGAGAAAAAATAATTAAAATTAATAATAGTTTAATTGGGTAAACTTTGAATAGGCGGAGGTTATATGATAAAATTAACAGACCTTAGGGCTGAGTATAGTAAAATAAAAAAGGAAATTGACGAAGGTATCCATGAGCTGCTTGAGGCACAGCATTTTACAAATGGTGGACATATTAAAAAGTTTGAGGAAGAATTTGCTAAATATCTTAACATAGGAAATTGTGTGGGTGTCTCATCTGGTTCCACTGCTCTTGACCTTTCGTTATTTGCACTCGGTATAGGTAAAGGTGATGAGGTGATTTTACCAAGCTTTACCTTTATTGCTACAGCTGAGTCAGTATCACATGTTGGCGCAAAACCTGTGCTTGTTGACTCTGATTATGAGACTCAAAATATAGATGTTGTCAAGATGCGAGACCTTTTAACTGATAAGACTAAAGCTATAATTCCTGTACATCTTTACGGAAATTCCTGTGATATGGATGCTATAATGGATTTTGCTCAAGAGCATAATCTCAGGATCATAGAGGATGCTGCTCAATCACAGGGAGCAGTATATAAGGGGAAAAAACTGGCAACAATCGGTGATATAGGGTGTTTTAGTTTTTATCCGGCAAAAAATTTAGGGGCATACGGGCATGCGGGAGCAGTAGTAACAGATGATGAAAAGATTGCAGAGAAGGTTAGACTTCTTACCAATCATGGAAGATGGGCTCACTATGACCACCAGATAATCGGTTATAACTTCAGGATGGATTCCATTCAGGCAAAGGTTCTTAGTATAAAACTAAGACATCTTGATGATTGGAATGAGAGAAGAAGAAAAATTGCAGCAATGTACTCAGATGCTCTTTCAGAACTACCCATTGGTCTTCCCAAAGAGATTGAGACTCCTGTGTACCATCTATATGTTATTAGAGTGACCGAGAGAGAAAAGCTTGTTGAATGGTTGAAAAAGAACGATATTGAGACAAGAGTTCACTATCCACTTCCGTTACATTTACAACCTGCCTATAAACATCTTGGGTATTGCAAAGGAGACCTACCAGTTTCGGAAAGACTTGCTAAAGAGGTTGTATCTCTTCCTCTTTATCCATATATTGAGTATGATAAGGTGAAGAAGGTAATAGAGAAGGTGAGGGAATTCTACAGTTCATCTGGCAAGTAATAGTCATAGTATATATATAATTAAGGACATTATAAAAAATATAAGAAGTTGTAAGAAAGTAAAAGAGTAAATCAGATAATCAGGGTATCAGCATGAAGGTTACCAGAGAATCAGTATCTCAGGTTTTTAGAAGCTCGTTCCTGATCTTCTGGTATCCTGATATTCTACCTACTGATATTCTGGTATACTGATATGCTTTTATGGGATTAAGTGATTAGTATATGTACTATGACATAGCCTTGAGTACTATAGAGGTATTATGCCCACCAAACCCAAAGGAATTAGAAAGGGTTGTTTCTATTTTCATATTTCTCGCCTTATTTGGTATATAGTCGAGGTCACATTCCGGGTCTGGATATTCAAGATTTATTGTAGGATGTGCAATATTGTCCCTTATAGATAAAGCACAGACTATAAGTTCACAGGCACCAGCTGCACCGAGTAGATGACCTATCATCGACTTGGTGGAGGATATGGGAATCTTCCTGGCATTTTCCTCACCAAAAGCTAGTTTTATTGCTATGGTTTCGATTTTGTCATTTAATGGGGTTGATGTTCCATGAGCATTTATATAATCTATGGTTTTCAGCCCTGCTTCCTCCATTGCCAGCTTCATTACCCTTGCTCCCTGTATTCCATTCGGGTCAGGTGCAGTTATATGAAAGGCATCACAGTTCATACCAAATCCAGCAACCTCGCAGTATGGAGCCTTTCCCCTTTTTATGGCATGTTTGTATTCCTCCAGTACAAGGATTCCTGCGCCCTCTCCCAATACAAATCCATCTCTTTCTTTATCAAAGGGTCTTGATGCCTTTTCTGGCTCATTATTTCTTTGAGATATTGCCTTCATATTTCCAAAACCGGCAACAGATGTGGGTACTATAGCTGCTTCTGCTCCTCCGGTTATCATGATATCTGCAATACCATCCTTTATTTGTCGATAAGCCTCTCCTATCGCATGTCCGGATGTAGCACAGGCAGATGTAACAGAAAAATTAGCTCCTTTGATACCGAGATCAATACCAACCTCAGCAGAAGCAGAGTTTATTATCATCATAGGGATGAAGAAGGGGCTTACAAATCTTGGTGAAGATTCGAGTAACTTCCGATGTTGAATTTCAAAGGTCTCTAAACCACCAATACCAGAGCCTATAATAACCCCGGCTCTCTCAACATCCTCGTTATTGAAATCTATTTCAGCGTCCACCACAGCCTCTCTTGATGCACGGATTGCAAACTGTGAAAACCTGTCCATCCTCCTTGCTTTTTTCGGGGGGAGAAAGTCGTTGGGAGAAAAGTTCTTTACTTCTGCAGCAATTCTCACATAATATTCAGTTGCGTCAAACCTTGTGATGTGAGATACCCCGCTTTTGCCAGAAAGGAGAGCTTTCCAGAAATCTTCTCTGGAAAGACCTACTGGAGTTATAAGACCCACACCTGTAATCACTACTCGCCTCATATAACCTCCGTAATAAGACCTTTTGTGGGAAAGTTACTAAGTTGATGCAGCAAGAAAGGATATTTATTATTTTAACTTGTTTTCTAAATATTTTACAGCCTTTCCAACGGTTGTGAGTTTCTCTGCATCCTCATTTGGTATTTCTATCTCAAATTTCTCTTCAAGTGCCATAATTAGCTCAACAGTATCGAGAGAATCCGCCCCAAGGTCATCTGTGAAACTTGCTTCATCTGTTATCTGTTTCTCATCAACACCAAGTTTTTCCACTATTATCTGCTTTATATCATCTCTAACTGCCATATTTCCTCCCTATTTGTTTTATGGTATTGTCAAAAAACTAACCACAGATTTACCCTGTTAAATATTTATAAAATTAAGTACAAGTAATCATCTCTGGTACTTTATTTAACAGGGGA
>JAGMCL010000107.1 GCA_023129165.1 Caldifarciminota bacterium
AACGGATGTTACCCTCCTGATTTCAATTTAAATATAATATCTACTATATGTTCTCCCCCCATTTTTTTATTTAATTTCTTTAATATTTCTAATTTTAGGAAGGAGAGTTGTTGTATCCATACAGGATCATCAACATCAACCCATATTCTCTTACCTCGTACATATCTGGGTTTGGTATGTTTCCTTATGTCTCTTCCAACAACTCTGTCCCAAACAAATAGTGCCTTCTGACGCTCGATTTTCTTCTTTAATCCAAGGGAAGATAGTACATTTGGGATAACATCTCTTATTAAAATAGGTCGTGACATGGTTTTATTTTATTGGTACTTTATCTTTAGGACGCAGATTCACCCCGTTAAATAATGTAACTATTAATATTAGAAGGTTCATAAAACAGTTCTATTTAACGGGGTAAACGCAGAAATTCCAAGCATCAAGAATGTCATTGCGAGTCCGAAGCCCTGAATGAAGAGAAGGGACGGCGAAGCAATCTCATATTAAGAGTCAATAAAAAAGAGATTGCCACGGGCTTTACCCTCGCAATGACAGCAAAGCTGTCAGTTTAGAATTTTGGTCATTCAAATTTTGAATTTGTTTGAGATTTGCTATTTGAGATTTAGGATTTTTAAATGTAACCTACCTTATTAGAGTCAGCATTCTTCTGGCAATCTCAAAATAAATGCCAAGTGATGTAACATCTACGATAGTGGTTACAAATGGTCCTGACATAAGAGCGGGATCCCATTTCAACTTTTTGAAAATGAGTGGCAAAAACCCCCCAAGCGTTGTCGCAACTGCAACAGAGATAATCATTGTTAAACCCACTATAAATCCTATAAGACCACCCTCTCCCATAAGGATCGCCCGCAATGCTGTGAGACTCCCAAGACCTACACCCACAAGGGCTCCAACCAGAAACTCCCTCCCTACAACCCTCCATATATCCTTGAAATCAATATCCCCCACTGCAATCCCTCTTATAACAACAGCAGCTGCCTGTGTCCCAGCATTACCACCTGAATCCATCAACACAGGTATAAATGCTGCAAGGATAAGCATCGCCTGGAGTGTGGATGAGTAGCGTTCTATAACTAGACTAGATAGAAACCCTGCGAAGACAAGAATAAGAAGCCATGACATCCTTCTTTTTGCTGTTCCAAAGATACCTGCTGAGAAGTAACTATCAGGGGGATTCCCCGCAGCACCAAAGTGATACATATCCTCAGTATCCTCTTCCTCTATTACATCTATCACATCATCGACTGTAATAACTCCCTTTATAACTCCCTTCTTGTCCACAACAGGCATAGTTGCTACATCGTATTTTGAAAAGAGAGCTGCAACCCTTTCCTGATTACAGTCAATCTGTGTCTTAACAACACCGCCTTTCATAATTTTGCCGATCGGTTCTTCAGGTTTGTGCATTATAAGATCTCTCATTGTTATGAATCCAATGGGTCGCTCATGTCTATTCAGTACATAGATATCATAGACAAAATCAACGTCCTTCGCCGTCTCTCGAATTTCCTTAGCTGCATCTCCTATGTTCATCCACTCATATATAGCAACATAATCCGTGGTCATAAGTCCACCAGCAGTATCAGGAGGATAAGATAAAAGCTCTTTTACATCCTCTGCCTCCTCTTTCTCCATTATAGAAAGGTAGTATTTCTTGTGTTTTTCGTCCAGTTTTTCAAATAGGTCAGCACGTTCATCAGATGCCATTCGGTTGAGGATAGCAATCTTCTTCTTCCTGTCTATAACCTCGAGTATCTGGTTTTCTTTTTCCTCATCAAGCTGTTCAAATACGTCTATCGCGAGCTCAAAAGGCAAGAGATTAAACACATACATCATCTCTGGTGCAGAAAGTGAGTCAAAGACTTCAGCAATATCCTGGGGACTTGCCTCAGTAAGGACATCCATTATGTCCTTGTCCGCCCTATCTTCTATTAAATCTCTTATACCAGGAAGTAGTATCGGCATAGTTTAAAACAAATGGGGTCTTTTATAAAAGACCCCACTATAGTATCCAAATGCTACCTTCAATGTCCTGAGAAAATTCAAGAAAATTAATCCACATGAAATAGACCAACTACAATCTGTTTTAACTCTGGACATCCGAATTTTGACATTATATAAATTTTAAATCTAGTGTTTAAATGCGGGGCCGACCGGACTCGAACCGGCGACCTCTGGCTTGACAGGCCAGCGTTCTTACCAAAACTGAACTACGACCCCTTATTTTCACTGAACTAATTATAACATAAATATCAATTTTTGTCAAGAAAAATTTGATTATAAACAACACATATAACCCTTAATTTTAAAATGGTTCTTTAACCCCCTACTCAATTCTTTATTACCTTAGAAGAATTACCAATGACAAATTGTATAATGATATTGACGATTAGTAACATGTCAAATGGAAAAAGGCAAAAGGATTAAGGAATAATGACTGTTTATTATTGAGGAACACAAATTGGGAAACAATCGTAAATCGAAAATTGAAAATAGTAAATTAAAGGTAGGAGCAACCTCCTGGTTGCGATCTGTCTGTTATTAATAAAACAAGTTAGCCTTGCTACCTGTAACATAATAATTAAGTGCCTTCTGTATCGCATATGATGCTAACGAAGAAGAATCAATTTCTTTACAGCCCTAAAATCACCAATCTCAAGCCTGTAAAAATAAATTCCTGATTCCACTCTGTTATTACTATTATCCGTTCCATCCCAGGACACAGAAGAGCGAGGAGAGGAAGGAAGAGAGAGGATGCGGATAAGACGACCAGAAAGATCATAGATGTATATGGAGTGCTGTGACCGTGTCACAGCAGCATCAACATGGCTGATGCACTCCAAACTGATAACTGTTTTTATGCTGAATGGATTTGGATAATTTTGAAACAAATAAGTTATTTCGGAATCAGCTTGTTCCTCTATACCAAGACTCTGAAGTGTTATATCTCTGAATGCCGTTAAGCTATCGCCTGCATCATCCCATATTGTAAGACGAAGATCGTATTCACCTGCACTCAATCCTGTTGTGTTCCATGCAGCAAGAGTATCATTGTAAACTTGGTTTGTTGATTCTTCAATTAACGTCCAGACGGAATCTCCTTCAGGAGTCCAATACAGTTTGTATCGATCAAAAGTAATGGCGCTTTGCGGACCGGCGTCTATCCATGCTGAACCTAATATGTCAATAGTTGCTCCTATCGTATCACCGGAAAGGCTATCTATTTTACTAAACATTGCCAGAGCACTATCCATCGCTTCCGGTTCATAATCAAATGAAGAGTTAACAGCCAGCAGATAGGAATTAGCATGAGCTATATTGGTTGATTGATAAGGCCAAAATGGAGTTATACTGCTATTAACGAAGAGGAATGTGCTATTTTCAAAAGTTCCAACATAGCTATAGCTGAATCCATCAGTAAAAGATACGAATGCGTCTCCACCAGACCCGAGCATTATCGTAGCGCCATCGTGAATACAATTTGTTGCATAAGTTTCTGAATTCCCCCTACCTATCATTTCACCAAAAGAACATAAATCAATATTTAAAATAATATCTTCAAAAGGATACCAATTCCACCAGTAAACATAAGTATCTATGTACTTTAAATACCTGTCACTAAGTGGAACAGTAAGACTTGAATGGTAAGTATAATTTTCAATACCGTTTATGTTAAATGTATCTGAACCGAACATTCTAACGCACGAACCTCTTATTGTGGAATTATTAATGGTAACATTACAACCTGGAAGTGTTTCAAGGGACCACCAGCATTGGGAACATGAATCTGCTATAAATGTGTAACCAATACCATCTACATTGGGTGTATTATCAGAAAGTTCAAAGTGATCGACAAAATCTGGGTCTGGAAATTGAATATTCACAACCGAACCATCCCGCATTTCAAACCACGGCATTAGCGTATCACAACGGGTAAAGTGAACAAAACAGGAATCATCCACCATGAGGTCTCCTACATGATATACATCCTCAAGTATTAGTGTTGCTCTGTTAAAGACCTTCCTGAAAGTCCAATCAGGAAAATATACTCTTCTGGCAATATATGTGGAGTGATTGTGAAGTTGAGCATAGTGCATAACACCATTCGCATCAACTGTAGCATCCGTGGCTTCAAATCTGGCAGTGTCCACAAGCCAGACAAAATACTGACCAACGTAAAACTGGTTAAAGTGCAAGTGTGCATTATTTATAAAAATAGCCTGACCCTGATTCTGGGCATACAAATGTCCGGAAAGAGTTAGTTGCGCACTATCGACCAGGAGCACGCCTTGACCATAGATAACGATATTGCCATCCTGGACATAGTTTGTATCTATTAGAAATGTATCTAATTCGGGTCCTATGTTAAGGTCGTTCTTGTTATAAGAATCAAAACTAAAGTCATTACCTCGTGAGAAAAAACCTTCTTTAATAAAGTATCCTTTATTCATTGTAATATTGCCTTCACACCCTTCGTGAGTCAATTGGGTTTGAATTATCTGTTCTCTTATATCCTGAACCAATCCTTTCTCCCTATTCTCAAGGCATACCCTGTCCACTTTCGCCTGGGGAAAAACAGCTAAAATAAGTGCGAACCATAACATAATACTATCCTCCCGCTACCTCAAAAGCAGCATTTTTTACCTTTTCTTGACAGGATTAACCGGATTTACTGGATAATTATAAAGAATATAAAGAATAAATAAAAATCCTGTTCATCCTGTATATCCTGTCTAAAAATTACCTTAAAAGCAGCAGCTTTTTAGCTTGCCCCGTTTCCATGTGTAACGGAGTCGGTGAAAACTCATCACCCACTTTTAATCTTATAAAATACATCCCGGATGGCAGAGACCTTCCTTTATTATCTCTGCCATTCCATTTAACTATATAAGTTCTTGCTTTCTGTTGCTCATTTACCAGTGTCTTCACCAATTGCCCCGCAAGATTGTAAATCTTGAGCTCAACATATTTTTGGATTGGAATTGAATAGCGGATTTCTGTAGTTGTCCTAAAGGGATTAGGAGTAATTTGATAAAGTGCTATCCGATTCAGATTGTTACTTTCTTCTACCCCTGTAGAGAATAAATCTAAAATCAATACATCATAATAAGCTAACTCAGGGATTGTACAACTCACCACACTATCCTGATAAGTGAAAGGCAATGTATCTTCTCCTGCAAAATCAGGTGATATAACCCTTATCATTATACAACTATCCTCTATAGGTATCTCCACTGGTATGTTGTTTTGGGGAATCATTTGGTGAGTTAAGCTGTCCCAATCGTGATTTATTATATGAAGGTAAGATTTTGTCCTGTCATCTTTATTCATATAGGCGGTTGTTACTTTTGATTCGTTGACAGGCGAGTCGAATTGCAAACCGCTATCCCAATCAATGTTCCACTCACCATTAAATGGCACGATACCGTTGACTGTAACCAGTGTCTCATAATCACTCACCACTGCATGGTGATATATATTCCAGTGTGTATTCAGGAAATCCGCCTGCTGCTTGATGACTTCGATGAGCGGTGTGCCATCTGCGAGGGTGTCCGTCCATGAGTTCTCCTCTGCCTCATCAACGGGGAAGCAGAAATTCACCCCTGCGGCGCGCATCTCCATTCCATAGACCCGGATATATATTGCTCGCTCATCAGCAGGTTCGTCTATTCCGCCGAGGTGAGCGAACGGCATTCCAAGCTGCCAGAAATCACAGAAAGCGACAAGCGGGACATCCTCACCGAGATACTCGGTTGCTCGTCTTTTAGTCAGCCGCCAGATATTTATTTGCGCCTGGTCGCCGATAAGGCACACTTTGTCGGTGTCCGTTGCGGTAGTGCAATGATACACAGGAAAATTCAGACAATCACCCATTGGGGCAAGGAAATAATCAACATAGTGCGGCGAGACATAAGCCGAGCCGTTGTATGTGATAAAAACATCCCGCCCGAGAGATGCTCCATAAGACCTCACGCTGTCCGTAACAGTGCGCCACCAATTCAGATATATCGATTCATACATGAATGATTCCTCAAATAAATCATTCGCAAGCTCGACCATGAAATCATCATTATAAAATGGGAGAGTGAGAATCATATAGTAATCGTGTGGAAACCAGTCGAGGAAGAGCTTATTCGGTGGGTCGAGCATGTTTTCCCATGTCAACTCGCCACCGAATGGGTTCAGTGTCCAATCGTGTGCCTGAAGGTATTTTCGATAGTTGAAGCTGTTTATTGTGCCATCGGGACACTGGAGTGTATCGGAAAGGTTCACGAGTTTCTCCGTTTCCCAGCGAGTATCCGTGGATGTCCAGCCTGAATCGGAGCAATATCGTTTCAGCAAGAATTGACGAAATCCCTGCCCGAAAAGTTGCATTTCTGCAATGTATGCGGTGCTGTCAGTTGAGAACAGCAGAATTTTTTCGGCAGGTGCAGGCTCGACAAGAAATAAGCGGATTGAATCGGTGTTTAGTATATCGAACACAGGTGCATCAAAATCCTGCCATGCGGCGCTATCCCAATAGACGGCGTAAAAATTGCTGAGTATGTGTTCTGCGGGAAATCTCAAATACACTTGCTGGATTGTCCGAATCCTGCCGAAATCTATCATAATCCAATGGCTGTCGCCTGTCTCGGAATGCCAGTATGTAGCGTAATCGTCATCGAAAGCGAGTTGAGCCGAATCGGTCATCGAACTCGCAGAATCAGTCGGCATGAACCATTCCGCAGGGGTGTTATATCCATGTCTGAAAACGACAGACAGCCTCGTCGCAAAGTTCGCTGCGCCGATTGTATAATCATCATAGCCGATGTTCTTATTATTTGTCGAATCGGCGTTGAAATCAAGCTCATAAGCGCCGTCCATCTGGTCAAATTCAAGCGCATTGACATTAGCATCAAGTTGCTCAAAAGCCCAGTATAGGCAATAATCGAGGTAATTCTCATTGGCGATGGTGCTGTTGGTTATTGTGAATTCAAACGGACCACTCGGCTGGTAGTAGATTTCGCCATCCGCGTTAAGAGTGACAAAATCATCATACACCGGGTCGGGTATCGCAAATGGATAGACATGGTCATCGTCATATTCATTATCGCAGTGCCATCCGCCTTCCTTAGTGAGCTGTGGCACCTGCACGCCGCCCTCGAATAAAGCGCCTCGTGCGTTTAATGCTGGCGGGAGAGCATCAAAACCATAGAGTGGGTCGGTGAACGGGTTCCCCGGCATACTACTATACTTGAACCAGGCTCGTTTTACATATTGCGGGTTGATATATGCCGCCGCATCAACCGTTGAATCGTTCCATACGATAGGACCGAATGCCCACACGGCAACATCGTTAAGGTCATCAACGACTTGCGCTGGAACTGGCTGTATTAACCAACACAATAAACTCACCAGAACAATTAGGACGATTTTTTTAAGCATCTTTCCTCCCTCAGCTATCTCAAAAGTAGAAGTTTTTTGGCTCGTGCGAATTCATCATCCAGCTTTAATTTTACAAAATACACTCCCGATGGCATAACATTATTATCATTATCTCTCCCATCCCAGACTACAGAAGAGCGAGGAGAGAAGGGAGAAGAGGGAAGAGAAAGTGTACGAATTAAGCGACCAGAAACATCGAAGATCCGTAAGGCATAGGGCGTAAGGCGTGAAGTGTTTTTACCATTAACGAATAACGTATAACTAATAACTGTCTTTTCCCTGAATGGATTAGGATAAATCTCTAATTTTGCACTTTGCACATTACATTTTGCATTTTCTTCAATTCCCTCCTCCTTTGGTGCTATCCAGAGAGCTGAAACTGATGCTTTTGGAAAGGTATAAGTAAAACTTGACGAGTCACCTGTGTATTCACTCTGATATATAATTCCTTTTGTTCCATTCCATGGAGCTGCTAAAGTAGAATCATTTGTAATATCCCATACTTGCATTGTGTCATTTGACGTAAATCCATGAAGATTTATAGTTGATGTATAAGCAGAATCAAGACTCTTATTTATAACAATAAGGGCAAGTGTATCGCTATTTTTTATACTTCCATAGACATTAAAACCAAAGACATCAGAGGTAGTTTTGATAAGTATATCACCAAAGAAATCAAGATAGAGCTTTAAAACCCATGCAGAGGAGCGCATAGAAAGAGTATCTCCCCTTATAATTGATGCAGCCCACCAGCCTTCTGCGGGTGGGTCTTTATCGTATATACAATAAACAGCAGACATAGGCACACCTGCTTTCATAAAATGCCCCAAAACATCGGCAATAAAAAGCCCATTAAGATAATTCCACCACAATGGGTCATAATAGTTTATTATTCCAGAATTGAATTCAAAGATATGCACTGGTATATCATACCCACCACTATATTTCTCTACTGAATCACAAACCTGTTGATACCAGTCTTCAACTGGCAATGAGAAAAAACCCGTATCAGGAGCCGCAAGCCAGGCACGATAATAATTACTATCTGCTGTATCACCCCAACAGGGATAATAATGTATATCCATCCAGTCTATTTTATTATTATTTTCACCAATCACCGTTTCTATCCACGAAAGTGTTCCTGCAAGTGAAAGTCCTCCTATTTTTAGTGGTATTGGAGAATGAGCACGCATAGAATCTATATATACATCAATAAGAGCACTAAAATCAGCTGGAGTTACAAAACTGGAATCTCGCCACGACCAGTTTTCAAAAGGAATTCCAAAATGGCGGTAAAAGGTAAAGATTCCCCAAGGAGGAAAAGGCATACTACCTCCTGATATATCAGGTTCATTACCAATACACCAATATGCTACATTATAAGGTTCAGGATGTCCTCTGTTTGCCCTTATAGCACCCATAAGAGTTGTAGTATCTCCATTACAGTATTCAACTAATCTTGCTGCTTTAGTAGGGTCATTTATTTGAAAATTGACAGTTAATATGGGCTCTGTACCTGTTCGCTCACAAAATTGAAGAATGCTGTCTACTCCAAAAGTAAGATACTGTGGAATGATAGAGGTGTCTGTAAAGTCTATATAAAATATTCCATTATAATTATTAGCTTCCCAATCAAGGTATTCAGCTGATATACCACCCATCCGGAGAAGAGGAATACCAATGAATGAAACTAAAGTATCCAATCCCGGTTGTGAGAAATCCTCGTTCATCTCATCACCAGAACTGAACAGATATGGACTTACTATTCCAATCACTGAATCTGAAAAAACCTCAATAGATGCTGATTTAGGATCGGTAACCAACAATGACAGTAAAGTTAGCATTAACATTTTAATTTCCTTTCACTACCTTAAAAGCAGCAGTTTTTGCATTTTTTTGACAGGATTGACCCCATAAACTTACTCCGTTCGCACAGGGCAGGCCCCGTACATTACCACTACGGGGCAGGCCCCGTACATTACCACTACGGGGCAGGCCCCGTACATTACCACTACGGGGCAGGCAAGATTTACATGATAAAAATGAAAAATAAGAAATAAATAAAAATCCTGTTCATCCTGTATATCCTGTCTAAAAAAGTTTCTTTGACAGGATTAACCGGATTTACTGGATAATAAATAATTTGTTTATCATTTGGTTGTAAGATTGGATGAATTGTCTGGAAATTCTCTTACTTTTCTTTTAATCTCAACTTTCTTCTCACCAAAATTAATGAGCAGGCCTACATCTTTCTTTGTGGCGGTCAGATAGTTCACCAACTGAATCTCATGAGCCCTAATAACTCGGCGGACAGATTTCAATTCTAAGATTACCTGAGATTCAACAAGTATATCAACAAGGAATTCTCCTACCACTTCATTGTCATAATAAACTGTTATCGGATATTGTGTCTCTGCAGAAAGACCAGCTTTTTTCAATTCAATCAACAAACACTTCTCATAAACAGACTCCAAAAATCCAAAGCCCATATTATTATATACACGATATGCGCATCCAATTATTTTTTCTGTTAATTTTTCATATTTCATAATATTTACCTCCTCGAGGTTGTGATAGGTATTTTGATTAACCAGATAAATTATCTCTTTATTTGGCAGGATATATATGGCAACAAAAGAAATAAATAAAAATCCAGTTCATCCTGTACATCCTGTCTAAAATTCTCTTCTTTGACAGGATTAACCGGATTTACTGGATAATTATAAAGAATATAAAGAATAAATAAAAATCCTGTTTATCCTGTACATCCTGTCTAAAAATTACTTTTTATTTTCATTAATAATTATAGCATTATATTGGTAAAAAGTCAAGCTAAAAAATAAAAGATTAGAGAAGAAGAAATTTTAATACTATGAGTACTGATGGTAGGAGTCCGTCGTTTGACGGACGATAATTGGTAGGAGCCCCGCCTTTGGCGGGGCGATTATCCTTGGTAGCCGAGTTTAGTCCCGCCAAGGGCGGGTAATAGCAATGGGAAACTGTGAAATTGGAGTGCCTGCCTGCGGTAGGCAGGCGTCAGCTTGCTGATGCATAGATGCAGTAGCCAGTACTATCTGACCTTTCTTGCCTGTCATCAAGCAGGAGTTACGCTTGAGACAATCATAATCGTTTCTATTCCAGCACCAGAGATAAAAAGCAGCCTGTCCTTTTAATTTCCCTGAAACCCTATATATTTTTTCTTGACTTTTCCTTCGTTTGGTGATATAATATAACAGACAACAGGTAAAGTGCATTCATAATGAGAATATGTGATTACTTATAAATCTACTAAAAATGTATAGAATACAGGATATGATACTATATTGTTTACATTAAAGGTAGAAACTATGAAACCTCTTAAAACTTTAAACCAAAGTAAAGGGAGAAATCCAATCTACTATAAAATAAGCAGGGGTTTTCCGACTTATAAGTGTGATTTTCGTTTTAAGTCGGATATTGACGACTTAGTACTTAAATTTGGATTTAAGTCGGATACTGGGGATTTAAATGAATAAAAAAACTGGAAGGTATGTAAAACAAACAGGAGGATACAAATCGTTTATCCCTGAATTATTGCCTCCCAAGCATTCTGTTAAATTTAGCAGTGAATTGCAAACCTTGCTCTCAAAGGCAGATAGAACACTTGCAAGGTTGGACGGGGTGGTTACAGTCTTACCCAATCCAGACCTTTTTATTGCAATGTATGTTAAAAAAGAGGCTCTTTTGAGTTCGCAAATAGAGGGAACTCAGGCATCACTTGAGGGTGTTCTGGAATTTGAGGCTGATTTAACACCAAAGGAAGATATAGATGATATTAAGGAGGTTGTAAATTATATCAAGGCATTAGACTATGGAATAGAAAAACTGAAAAAATTTCCAATGTCTCTAAGACTTATTAAAGAAATACACAAGATTTTAATCAAGGGAACACGGGGAACGCATAAAACCCCAGGCAAATTTAGAAGAACGCAAAACTGGATTGGACCTCCTGGAGCTTCATTAAATGAAGCTACCTTTGTGCCACCACCGCCTGGTATGGTATTAGAACTTATGGGAAATCTGGAGAAATTTATTCACGGTAAAGACAACATTCCACCACTTATCAAAATTGCTCTTATCCATTCCCAATTTGAAACAATACATCCATTCCTTGATGGTAATGGTAGAATTGGTAGGCTTCTCATAACTTTTTATCTGTACTGGATGAATATACTATCAAAACCTCTCTTGTATCTTAGTTTCTATTTTAAAAAGAATAGAGCAGAATATTACGATTTTCTGATGAAGGTGAGAACAGAAGGTGTATGGGAAAAATGGATAAGATTTTTTTTGAAAGGGATAGGTGAGGTTTCAGAAGAGGCAACAAATACTGCAAGGAAAATAATCAAATTAAAAGACGACCTGATAACAAAACTTTACGAAAATTCTATATCAAGTATCTATGCTGTAAAACTAATAGATTTACTCTTCAAAAACCCAGTGATTGATGTAAAAAATATAGTTGAAGAGTTAAATACCCACAGAGATACTGCGAATGAATTGGTTAAAAGATTTGAAAAGATTGGAATTCTAAAAGAAATAACGGGTAAGCAAAGATATAAAAAATACATATTCAGCGATTATGTAGATATTATAAAAAAAGGAACTGAACTATGAACAAAAATAAGCAATATGGTAAACCAGCAAGCAATTGTAACAGCGGAACTTCCCAGCTATTGCCCCGAAGTTTTATAATTTTTCTTGACTTTTTCTCCATTTGATGATATAATATGACATAGGTGGAACATACTTAAATGGATTTATGAGTGAACTCCAGTTTTGATATAATACATTATCTGAAATTCGGCGAAAGAGGTGATGAGAATGATAACCAAAAGGGATAAAAATATAATCTTACAGTATGCTAAAAAATATAATGTTTCTCATGTCATATTATTTGGCTCCTCAATAAGAGAAGACAAAGATGCCAATGATATAGACATAGGGGTAAAGGGAATTGACCCTCGGTTATTCTTCAAATTTTATGCTGAGTTATTTAAACATTTATCAAAGCCTGTTGATCTTATTGACCTTTCCAAGAAATCATTATTTAATGAGCTTGTAGAAGAAACTGGGGTAAGAATTTATGGATAAACTAACCAAGCAAATTCTTGCAGAAAAAGAGAATATTGAGACAG
>JAGMCL010000108.1 GCA_023129165.1 Caldifarciminota bacterium
TGGCAGACAAAACCTTAAAGTACAAAATACTTAATAAAGACATCGATTTTTCTTATGGGCTGGCAAACAAACAAATAAGAAAAAATGTTGACAAAATACTTTTAGGTATCCCGTACGGTGGACAAAAAGTTAATAAGTTCGCAGCAGCCCTTAAGGGTAATTTGGACAAAGTAGTTATCGATAGCTGGATGTTAAAAGCATTCAACATTAATCGACAGTCACCCGTAACAAACGATATTAAACATATCACTACCATTATTAAAAAGCTATCTGACAAAGTAGGCATAAAACCAGCAGAAGTTCAGGCATGCCTATGGAGTTATGCCAAAACAGAGTTAAACGATAGCCCATTTAAGGAAGACAATGACTTTAGTTATTACTTACAACAAACACGATTAGATGATAGTATAATAAAGGAGGAAAAATAAAAATGATAAGCAAAGACAAACTTAAGGGTAAATATATTACCTATCTGGACAAACAGGGTAAATATCGTACACACAAAGTAGTAAAAATAAATGGTTTAACATTGACCGTGACAAATGTTCTAGGTGAAAAACATAGAATACACCACAAAAAATTTAAGATATTTGGAAGACAGCTTAAAAATAAACTGGAGGAAATTGAATGGTAGATATTATTATTAACAGAGTACTAGACTTCATGGCAAAGCATAACAGTGACCTACACATAAGCATAAAGCGCAGCCATGTTGACAATAAGCTTTGTCTCTATGCCACATGTAAGACATGCAAGCAGGAAAATAGGTATGTGATATGAACATAAAGACAATCCTAACTGGCGCATATTCTGACAAACTGGTGGTGCATGTGTTGGCAGCAAATATAATGTTCAGGCTCATTATGTTCATAGCCTTTGTATGCGATAAACTGACAAAATGACACTATTGCACCATAAGTATATATAGTAGGAAGAACAAAATAGATAATAGGAAGCGATAAAATGGATAAAGAAATAGACCTGCAAGAAGGTATAAAGCTGGTGTCCTTTATAACAAAAGGAGGCATATATGTGTATAAAAACAGCAAACTTATAGGGACAATACTTAGTATGACCCTAGTAGAGATAGTAAAAGGTGAATGAAATGAACCAAAAAGAAGAAAGAATAATAGGTAAAGAAGAAGAAAACTATAAGCTGATGAACAAGCTGTTGCTGGATAAATTCGGCACGGACAAAGTAACCATAGATGAACTTACAAATTCGACAGAAGTGGGTTGTAAATTTATGTGTACGGCAGAAATAGCTTTAGCTGTTGCCATAGCAAAACGGACAAACGCAACCTGTTACTTAAAAAATAATAAGTTTGTCCTTTACACAAATACAGGCAGAGGCGTAGCACACTACTTAAGATGGGCAGACGACAATATAAAACGTGAGATAAAGTTGATACAAGATGAATGAAGGATTAATACCAGAGATATGCATAGGCTGCAAACATAGGACAGGCTCTCACTGTACAAAAAGCTTTGAGACAATCAACAACTTCACAACTGGCGACAAATGGAAACAACTCGACAAATGCATTGACATATATGCAAACTGTATAAATATGGAGGAGAAAAAAGATGAGTGACTACATATATGTGGGTAATAGTTTAATATACTTTGAAGGACAATTGTACGTTGAAAAGATAATAGATGGCAAGGTATATTATTTTGTTATGTGTACTGACGAACAATCTGACAAAATATGGATGAGACAAGGTGAGAAATAATGAATGATACACAAGATGAATACTGGATGGATGATTATATCCACTTGTACAAACCAAAGGTAGGATACATGGTTAGTGGAAGCAGATGTAAAAATGGCAGATTTTACAAAACATTGAAAGAAGCTAAGAAGGAAATGGACAGACAAATGATGACTGGTGCAAGAGAATCTGGAATAATGGAAGTGGAGTGTGAAAAATAATGGGCAGAGGCGTAAGCGTACCATATGGTGCAGAAGTGGTGACATACATTGACATATCTGAGATGGATGATGAATATGATTTTGAGTGTATGATTGTAAATATAATGGAAATACTTAGGCGTAAAATGCCATCATTACAAGATAGCGATGAATGGATAGGCAGAGAAGATAGGACAATATTAGAAAACGATTTAGTCTACATTGGCACATCAACTTACTGTAATATAATGTCCTTGTGGATTGTACCGAAAGAGTATCATATACAACTGGCATACAACTGGATAAACAAAGTAGGTCATCATGTACTACAACTGGGTGACTTGTACAAAACAGGCACAATGAGTAATGGAGTATCA
>JAGMCL010000109.1 GCA_023129165.1 Caldifarciminota bacterium
TGAAGAACATATGTTAAGAGAACTTCTACGATTCAGAGAAATATTAGGTTTCCAATATATAAGTGAAAAGAAAGATTTGGAAATTAATGCTAAATTACTTAAGGTTCTTATATCTCTAAATAAAGGAAGCTATAATTTATTAAACCCATTGTAGGATAAAAACATCCTTGCATATTTCTCTATTAAGTAATCCTAATCGTAATCCTTCATGGGATTAAAAAGTAGCCTATCCCCTTTTCTTTCCTTGTGTCCTTCTTTTGGTAATAGAGTTTCCTCTTGACAAAATAAAATTCTTAGGTTATAATTATCATGACAAAGGAGAATATCTGACCCAAGATAAACATATATTCACCATTCTACCTGCCTCCTGCCTGCTGTCAGGCAGGGTAGACAGGCACACCGGGTGCGGGAAATATTACTTAATATACGGCTTTCAAGTCCCAGCAAACTATTTTTTCTCGCACCTTTTCGTAATACAGCCCACGAAACACACGGAGTGCACTAAAAATAATTAAAATAAAATGGGAATGTCCCAAAGTTTCGTGGTAGAATTATTCGTTGAACTCCCCATTATGTTTCTTAGGTCTCTTGTCTGCTTGCCCTGCTTGCCCTGTTAGATGTGTTAACTATCTAACAGGGTGTAATAAGGTTTTTTATATTTCATCGGGGCTTGCCCTGTAGTGATAATGTACAGGGTGAGATGTGTAAACTATCTAATGGGGTGTAATGTTTCACTTTATTACATTATGGTTGGAGCGAAGCGACTTTACGGGGTAGTCTATTGTCTTTCCTATTAGAAGGGGGGTACTATAAAATGAAACGACTTAATGAATGTCAAACTCTTGCAGCAAGAGAAAAGACTTTGCTGTGTCGTTGTCGTGAGGCTATTCACAAGATCTCTCCTAATGTAGAGGTGATTCTCTATGGTTCCAGAACACGTGGCGATGCAGAGCCTGAATCTGACTACGATCTCCTTATTTTGGTAGACGAGCCTGTGAACCTTACACAGGAAGACATTTTTCGTCGCCAATTGTTTCCTATTGAGATTGAGACAGGGTGTGTATTTACTGTGAATGTCTATAGTTACAAAGATTGGAACAGCCGCTTGTATAGCGCAATGCCATTTCATCAAAATGTAGAGAAAGAGGGTATAATTCTATGATACAAGAGACCAAGACCTTAATCCTCTATCGTACGGAGCGGGCTCATGAGGCACTCGATGAAGCCTTGATTCTCACACTCCTCCATCAGAAGTTTGTGAAGCCTGGAGTGGTAGATGCAGAGATGGGTAGGCTGTATGATAAGTTATTCGACACCCGTCAAAAAGGGGATTACGCAGATTTGGTGTATTTCAACCTTGATGAAATACGACCGTGGTTTGAGGAGACCAAGAATTTTGTTGACTCTTTAGAAAAATTGATAAAGAAGAAGTTGGCAACAATAACTTAATTCCGTGCACTCCGCTTGCCCCGCCTGTCCTGTAGCATAGCGTACAGGATGAAATGTAGCCTGCTCTGCCTGCCATGCTTGTCCTGCTTGCCATACTTGCCCTGTGAGATGTGTAAACTATCTAACAGGGTGTAATTAGGTTTTTTATATTTCATTATGGCTTGCCCTGTGGAAGCAAAGCTATTCAACAGGGGCTTGCCCCGTTGCTCCAAAGGAGCTTTACAGGGTGGTCTGCTTGCCCCGTGTAAGCAACTTGTCCTGCTTGCCATATGTAATGTGTCTTTTCTGTTACATTGTGGTGAAATGCTTCTCGCCCCGTTGGCCATATGTAATCAGGCTGTTCTATTACATCGTGGTGGAGTGTGTAAACTACTCCATGAGGGAGCTATTTCTGCAGGAAGCTATTCCACGGGGTGGTCTCATGTCTGTAGTCTTTCCGCTTTTCACTTTGACCTTTATCCTTAAAACGAGGCAAAAAAGGAGGTGAAATGAATACTGTTAAAGGTAGAACCAAAGAACTTATCGACTTCCTACCCGACGAAGATGTAGAGGTTTTACTTAAGGTGGCGGAAAGGTTGGCTGAATGGGAAGCTACCCGTGAGCTTCTTGAGGATAAGGAGATAATGGTCTCCATTAAGCGTGGGCTGGAAGAGTTGGGGCGAGGCGATACGATCTCTTTGGAAGAGTTGAGGAAAAGTGTATAAAATCGTTCTTTCTAAAGAAGCAGCCAAGTACTATCGAAAAGTAGATAAACCGGCTCGGAACCGATTGGACAATGCTCTGGATGCGCTCGCCAATGACCCATTTGATGTACAGCATCACGACATCAAACCGCTCCGTGAACCTTTAAAAGGTCTATGGAGGTATCGAGTGGGGAAGTTCAGGATTATATATCGAGTTGACAAGAAAGGAACACAGATTCAAACTGTAACTATTTGCTCACAAGCTAAAGCATATTAAGTTATCTCCAAATGCTTCTGTTAACATCATTGACTCAACGACACAAAGACTCAATGACCCCGTTGCCTCTATTACAAACCAGTGAGGCGAGAGAATGAAGCTTAAATCATTCAAGGAGCTTAAGGTTTGGCAGCTGTCTCATAAACTTTCAATAGAAGTTTCAGATCTTGTAAAAACCTTTCCCAAAGATGAGAAATACGATCTTGCTGATCAAATGCGGCGCTCGGCACGAAGCATTCCTTCGGCGATTGCGGAAGGTTTTGGTAGGTTTCACTTTAATGACAAGTTAACATTCTATGAAAGGGGAAATGCATCGTTATTAGAGCTAAAGAACCATTTTGATGAAGCCAAAGAGAATAAATATATAAGTGATAAAGAATACAGGTATTATCAAAAAAGAATGAATGAAATAGGGTTTCTTTTAGTTCGAATGATGAGTAAGATAAGAAAACATAGGGATGAGTATGAAGTTCAGAAAAAAGCCTATTCTCGTAAATAACAATTCCAGCGAACGAAGTGAGCTAACTTCCAGTCGCAGGCTAACTTCCAGTCGCAGGCTAACTTCCAATGCGAAGCATTAACTTCCATTCCGAAGGAATAATTTCCAGCACGCAGTGCTCTTTTCCAGCGAACGAAGTGAGATAACTTCCAGCATCGGAGATGGTATCTTCCAGCACCAACGGTGCTAACTTCCATTCACGAAGTGAATAACTACACGAAGTGAATAATGTCTATCCACAATCCGAAATGTTTCTATAAAATGGTCGCTGTCCCTGTTTTTCCTATTTTTATAAAAGAGTCATAAATGAGGAATACATTGCAGGTTATAAATGAATTAAAAGAAAAAGGACTTATAAAAGATTATGCCATTGGAGGAGCAATTGGGGCTTTGAGATGGATTGAGCCCTTTTTTACTCGTGATCTGGATATATTTATTGTACTTAAGGAAAAATCCGAAGAAGGGGAACTGATTGTGTTGTCACCTATATATGAGGAACTTAAAAAAAGGGGTTATATCTGGGAAGGGCATTGGATAATTATAGAAGGTATTCCCGTTGATATTTTCCCCGTTGATGAACTTGAAGAGAAAGCTGTAGAAAACGCTCAAGAAACAGAATATGAAGGAGTAAAGACAAAAGTAATAACTCCCGAGTACCTGATTGCCTTGTTCTTGAGAGTAAATAGGGATAAAGATAAAAGAAAAATCCAGATGCTCTCAGAGCAGTCAGAAATAGATGAAGAGAAACTTAGGGAAATTCTAAAGGAGTTTGAATTAACTGAAAAGTTTGATAGGTTTAAGAAAGAGTATTATGGAAGGGAGTAAAAAAATTGTTATTGGTAATAAAATGATGACAAGAAAAGAGTTATTTGAAGAGCATGAAAAATTTCGAAAGGAGCAGGCTAAACTTCCATTTGAAGAAAAAGTAAGGGCACTTATTGATTTGCAGAAAATTGCTTATAATTGGGGCAAAAAAAAGGATGTAATCGTTTGGAGAAGTGAGAAAAGGGGGACGGCTCATATTTGAAATAAAGGATATGATACTCAGCCATATAAATGAGGTGAAGACAAGAAAAGGAATGATTATAACAATAGGACCTTCTGATGTGGAACTCGAAAAAGTAAGCGATTTCCACATAGAGATACCAGAAGCAAATTATTATATATTTCCCATCCTATCTGTAATTCCTTTGCAACTTGCTGCGTACTTCATGAGTGTAAAAAGAAACCTTAACCCCGACTTCCCCCGCAACATCTCAAAAACACTCACGGTCGATTAAATGGCGTTGCAAGGAAAAGGATAGATTAATAATGGCTATTATTTACTTAAGGCTTTAATCTTGGGTTGATCGTCAGGCTTACCTTTCTTTCTATGGTCCATAAAATCGGGCAAAAAGAATGGAGGGAGACTTCCACATTTCATGAAATCACGAATTATTCCCTGGAGTGTATCGGGAAAGACTTGTGCCGTTCCAACTTTTGATAGCCAATTTTTAAGTTAATATGTATTATACTTATGTTTTGTTGAGCAAAGTAGATGGCCAATTTTATACTGGTTGTACGGATAATTTGAAAAGGAGATTTGAAGAGCATAATAGAGGTCGTGTACAATCAACAAAACGAAGAAAACCATTGGATTTAATTTATTATGAAGCTTGCCCTGTTAGATACGGATCCCTTTCGCTATGTGCTCAAGAATTAGTTATGGAATATCGCTGTGAACAGCTCCGTTAGTACATGTAACTTTTTAATCTAACAGGGCTTGCCTTTCTAATGAAGATGCTTATCGCCGTGAGAGATATTTGAAGACGGGTAAAGGCAAACGTTATATACGAAATAGACTTAAGGTCGCTCTATCAAAAATATGAGTTGGAACGGTACGAGTTTAGATATTCTTCTCCTACTAATGAAGAAAGGGGAATTATCAGTTGGTGTTATCGCATCTGAACTTAATCGAAAGGTTAACCCCGACTTCCGCAATTGATACTTTTAAATTCAAGATAGCTGATATTACTGAGTTTAGAGAGCATAAAATTCGGTCACACATTTTTAATAAAGAGATCTAGTTTGCTATTATTTCGCCATTTGAAGATTTTAAGTGCGGAGGTCGGGGTAAACACTGCTTCTCGGAATCTTGGCATCCTGGAGAAAGATAATTTCGTAGTTGCCAGACACACATCTTCTAATGTTTTCTATTCTATTAAGGAAGACCCAAGGTACAAATATAATCAGGATATCTTTGTGATATTAAGAAAAAGACTCGAAGAGATAAAAAACAGATGAAGAGTTCCACATTTCATGAAATGTGGAAGTCTTCAAAAGGATATATAGGATGCAAATATTATGATGTTGGGATTAAATAAAATAAAGAATCTTTTAGAGCACCTGTAGAAGATACATGAATAGATGGAAAAAGTAGCCTGTCCCCTTTTTCCTGTTCAGGGTAACATGAAAACAGGGCATATTGAAATTTGTAAAAATATTTTTTTGATACCTTTTTTGAGTATATTTATGAACTCCGTGCAAATTATGGGCTTTATATTTACAGTAGACGGGGTGTGGATGGTAGCAAGATGATAAGTGCTTTGATAGAATCTATGCGTCCCAAGCAGTGGACGAAAAACCTTCTCATCTTTGCGGGGATCGTATTTTCGTTGAACCTTTTTGATCCCCATCTTTTTCTGAAAGTTATCCTCGCATTCGGAATATTCTGTCTTCTGTCCGGAGCGGGATATCTCATTAACGATGTCAAGGACCTCAAACAGGATAGGGCACATCCCCTGAAATCAAGGAGACCATTGCCATCGGGGAGGCTTAAAGTTCCCGTAGCTATAGTTTCAGCCATCCTTATTTCTGGGATAGCACTACCATTATCGTTTTTGCTCAATAGAAACTTTGGCCTGTTAGCCCTAAGCTATTTATTAATCATTGTGTCTTATTCTTTCTGGCTGAAGCACATCGTGATCTTAGATATCCTTGCCGTCTCTTTTGGTTTTATTTTGAGAGCAGTTGCCGGAGCCGTTGTGATAGATGTCACCATATCTCCCTGGCTTGTTCTCTGTACCTTATTTCTGGCTTTGTTTATCGTTATGAGCAAGAGGAGACACGAGTTATCTCTACTTGGCGAAAATCTAATAGTGCACAGAAGGGTACTTTGCGAGTACAACCCACATCTTCTCGATCAGATGGTTGCTATTGTTACAGCGTCGACCCTGACAGCGTATGCTTTATATACTACCTCCCCGGAAACCGTATCGAAGTTTGGGACAGGCAATATGATCTTTACATTTCCCTTTGTGCTCTATGGGATTTTCAGGTATCTTTATCTTGTTCACACAAAGAATATGGGCGGTAACCCCGAGTTGGTATTTATCAAAGACCAACCTATGGTGGGGAACATTATTCTCTATCTAATTGTGGTTATCATTGTACTGTATCTGAAATGAAAGTACATATAACCAGATTAATGACAAATGAATTTTGGTTATAAATAATTGATTTATTTTGTGGTATTCACTCGCTATTCCATAAGGGTAAGACAAACCTAAACTCAATGACTGTAATTGAAAATTTAGAATCCGATCCAATTGCTGTAAATGTGAGAGAGGCTAATCTACTTGCATCTCATAAGGAAGGTATTGCCGGTAAAGTCTTTAACATAGCTTGTAGCGTAAGGACCACGGTTAATAACTTGGTAGAGGAATTAAATAAAATATTCGAAAGCAGTATTCAAGCAACCTACATCAAACCAAGACCGGGAGAGGTTAAGCATTCCTTAGCAGACATTGGGAAAGATAGAAAGTTGCTGGGTTATAATCCATCCATCGATTTCCAAGACGGATTACAGAAGGCTGTTAAATGGTTCACTCAATGATCCAGTAAATCAATGACTAATAGATTTACCCTGTTTGCTATATAGAATACGTTTTCTATTACAACACGGTGGAATATGTATCAGAACCAGATTAGCGGTATGAACCGTGTAGATTTCAGTTTTCAGCCTGACCCCAAAGACATTATCTGTACTGCTATGGGGAATAATAGTAGGTATAATTATTTTATATTGCCAATAAATCTTTAGAGAAAACAAATGGAAAAAATTGTTATAATAGGCAGTGAGGGGTTCACAGGAAAGGTTTTAACATCAAAATTACAAAATAACAACTGTAAATTGACACGTGTTGATATTGTAGAAGATAATATCTCAAGTGATAATTACTTGAAATGTGATATTCGTAATATAAATGAGGTTGAAAGAATTCCTTTTGATGAAGGCACAACAGTTATACATCTTGCAGCGAGACAATATCGTAATGATGTTCCAATAAGGAAGAAAAGAAAAGAATTCTTTTTTGAAACAAATTATAAAGGCACAAAAAATATTCTGGAAGTAATGGAAAAAAATAAATGTAAAAATATGATTTATTTTACAACCGATATGGTATATGGAAAACTACAAGAAACTCCAGTAAAGGAAAATCATCCAAGGAATCCTTTTGGACCATATGGTATGTCAAAAGTTGAATCTGAAAATCTATGTGAGCAATATAGAAAAAAAGAATTTAATATTACTATATTTAGACCCAGATTAATTATGGGACCGGGAAGACTTGGCATTCTTAAAAAATTATTTTTTCTTATTAAAAACAACCTTCCGGTACCTTTAATTGGTAATGGGAAAAATTATTATCAAATGGTATCAGTCTTTGATTGTGCTGATGCTATAATTCTTGCTTTGAAAAATAAAATACCAAATGAGAATCTTAATTTAGGCTCAGACAATCCACCAACAGTTGAAAATCTTCTTAAAGATATGATAAATCAGGTAAACTCAAAATCAATTCTGCTGAAAACACCTGCTTTGGTAGTAAAATCAACACTAAATGTTTTGGATAAAATAGGTATTTCCTTAATGTATCCCGAACAATTTATGATTGCAGATGAAAATTATCTACTTGATATATCAAAAGTAAAAAGCGAATTAGGGTGGAAACCGATATATGATGATCAAGATATGATAAAAGATGCTTTTGAATATTATTTGAAATATAATTAAAGGACAGGAGGAAATATGAAGTACACTCCATTAATTTTATCAGGGGTTTGTCTTAATGCCTTTGCTCAATTGTTCTTAAAAAAAGGTATGATGAAAATTGGCATATTTAATTTCTCGATAAATAATGTTGTCCCAATAACATTAGCTGTAGTAAAAAACCCTTCTATATTGCTTGGTTTGTTATGTTATGTCATAAGTGTAATTATTTGGCTTTTAGTTCTATCAAGAGTAGAAGTAAGTTATGCTTATCCTTTTTTAAGTATTGGTTACATTGTAACAGCAATAATAGGTTATCTCGCTTTTAATGAAAATCTATCTATAACAAGAATTGCCGGAATTGTTGTTATTTGTATTGGGGTAATTCTTATATCAAAGAGTTGAAAATATAAGTTCACATTAGAGTTATGAAAAATAAAAACAGAGTTATTAAAAATTTATTGTTGGGACTTATATTATTTTTAATTTTATATTATCCTATTAATTTTCTAATCAAATATGCGTTAGATACATTTTTGGATAGTGGCACTCTAAATGCCAGTTCAATTAATAATGTTAGAATATTATCCGAAAATTTTGTTTATTTTTATATTCTCTTTGCTTGTATCGTTTTGTTGGTTGTAGCTTTCAAAGATAGATTTATTCGGCTGTTTGGAAAGATATCTTCAATAAATATAGTTATTATTTTACTTTTTGCACTTCTTGTTCGTATTCTATGGGTCATTATATTTCCCACAGGTCCAGTCAGCGACTTTAAAGAATATAATAGTTTAGCATTAGGATTTGCAGAAACCAATAGTTTCCCTTATCCCAGTATTCCCTTCCTACCTGTTGGTTCAATTTTTATTTTTGCTTCAATATACAAATTATTTGGTACCCATCTGATTTTCATAAAGTTTTTTCATATCATTCTGTCTCTTTTGACTATCATACTTTTCTATAAAATTTCGGATAAGTTATTTGGAAAAGAAACTGCTAAAATTTTTATTATTCTGTATTCCTTCTATCCAGCTCATATTTCAATGATAAATATTACATCCCCTGCAGTCATAATGACTTTCTTGTTTGCTTTGTTTATTTATATTTTTGTATCAAGTAAGGAAATATGGTATAAATATCTCATCTTGGGAGTAGTAGGAGGAGCACTTCTATATATTAAACCTGTTTTTATATTTGCAATGTTTGTGCCATTTATATACAATTTCACAATAAGAAATTATCTTAGTGTGTTAAATAGCCTTCTGGTTCCAATTTTTGCATTATTAGTTATTTTACCCTTTAGTTTACATTATGGGCATTTCTTTATAGTTAATACCAACGGAGGAATCAATTTTCTTGTTGGCAACAACGAAAATGCAACTGGTACTTACTTTTCTCCCTCACAACTTGAGGAATTAAATAGGCAACAATTCAATGTGAGAACACCAAAGGGAAATCAAGAATGTATAAGGCTCACTAAAAATTACATTTTGAAAAATCCGCTAAAGTTTATCTCATTGGTTCCTAAAAGATTATTTTATCTACTTTTTAAGGATACGGGCTCTCTTTCGCTCTCCTTTTTAGGTCTAAAAATAAATAGTATAATAAAATGGATACTTTATATTATTAACTCTATCTATTATTATCTGATAATGCTGACAGGTATTTTTAGCCTACGCTGGAGGAACATTAAAAGAGATTTTAAGGGATATTTAATTTTATTAAGTTTCATTTTAAGCGTGGTGGTAGTATTCATGGTTAGTGTTGGTGTAGATAAGTATAAATATCCTTTCATGCCACTGATTATGATTTTATCATCATTTTGGATATTTCAATTATTAAAGAAAGAGGATGGGGGAGAAGAATTTTATAGCCCAAATAAAATTCGGAATAATATGTGTATTTCGAATACTACAACCACTGCACCAGGGTTTGGTATTTAACACCAAGTGAGGGTTTAACGAGATAGAACAAACAGATCAAGAAAAAGAGGGAAATGTGTTGTAGCTATGTCTAATAAATACAGATGTCAAAGAACAAAGGTTTATCTCTAATTTGTCCCGAGGAGACTATGTCCTTGATAAGTCTAAACAAAAATATTTGAAATCACTGTCAAAAACCCTGAAACAATACAATAATAGTATTAAATAGACATAATTGAGTTCTCTAAAATTGTAAAGAGTAAAAAGAATGCTTGTAAATACTTTAAGGAACAGTGCTGGGGAAAGCGTGCTGATTTCTGTATTCACTATGGCAAGCAAAAGGTAATATAAACTTCGAAGTGGTAAACATCGTTGTTATGTCTATGGATTCACATTCTAGAATAGACCATTCGAAAGTGATAATTATAGCAGCTAGTATGGGTAATCGGCTGACGCCTTTGACTAATGACAAACCTAAATGCATGCTAAAAATAGGAAACAAAACTATAATGCAATTACAATTGGATGTATTAAGACAATGTGGCGTAGATAATATTGTAAGGTAATTATAAAAGGATACAAGAAAGAGTTGATTAATTACCCTGGTATAAGATATTATGAAAACCCAGATTATCAGAATAATATTTTGAATTCCTTACTTGGTGAGCAAAGTTATCTTTGAACTTTTCTTGGAAAATGAAGTCTATAATGCAGGATTTGGCGATTAAACATTATTAATGAAATAGAGTAAAAAATTGGAGGTGAAAAAATGAAAAAAGTATATGTAGCATTGAGTGCAGATTTAATACATCCAGGCCATCTTAATATCATTAATAAAGCAAAAAAACATGGCGAAGTTATAATTGGTTTATTAACAGATAAAGCTATTGCCAGTTATAAAAGACTTCCATTTTTATCTTATGAACAGAGAAAAATAATAGTTGAAAATATAAAAGGAGTTTCCAGAGTTATACCTCAAGAAACTTTGGATTATATCCCCAATTTAAAGAAGATCAAGCCTGATTATGTAGTGCACGGAGACGATTGGAGAACAGGAGTACAAAGAGAGACAAGAGAAAGAGTTATAAAGACTCTTAAGGAATGGGATGGGAGGCTAATAGAGCCAAAATATACCCCAGGAATATCATCTACAAAATTAAATATTGGATTAAGAGAAATCGGAACGACTCCTGAAATAAGATTGAAAAGATTGAGAAGACTATTAGAGTCAAAAGAGTTAATAAGAATACTTGAAGTCCATAATGGACTAACAGGATTGATTGTAGAAAACACACAGATTTTTAAAAATAATGTTCTTAAAGAATTTGATGGGATGTGGTTAAGTAGCTTGACAGATTCAACTGCTAAAGGGAAACCAGATATAGGTTGTGTTGATTTAACCTCAAGAATGAATACGCTTAATGATATATTAGAGGTTACGACAAAACCGATAATATACGATGGAGATTCAGGAGGATTACCTGAACATTTTGTATTTATGGTAAGATCGCTAGAAAGAGAAGGAATATCTGCTGTAATAATAGAAGATAAAGTAGGCTTAAAAAAAAATTCTCTATTCGGTACTGAAGTAGAGCAAACCCAGGATAGTATAGAAAATTTTTGTAGGAAGATAAATCAAGGTAAAAAAGCACAAGTTACTGATGATTTTACGATAATTGCAAGAATAGAAAGCTTGATACTAAAAGCTGGCTTGGAAGATGCATTAAAAAGAGCGAAAGCGTATATTGCGGCAGGTGCGGATGGAATCATGATACACAGTAAAGAAAAAACGCCAGATGAAATATTAGAATTTTGTGAAGAATATAAAAAATTTAATAATAGGGTACCTTTAGTTGTCGTGCCCAGTACATACAACCAAATAAGCGAAACAGAGTTAATAAAAGCAGGTATTAGAATAGTTATCTATGCCAATCAATTACTGAGAAGTGCCTATCCTGCAATGGTAAAAACCGCAAAAACAATTTTAGAAAATGAGAGAGCTCTGGAATGTGAAGAAATGTGTATGTCCATTAAGGAAATTTTAACATTAATTCCGGGAGGTAAATAAAATGAAACCAGAAAGATTTGTAAAAGTATTAGATGGAATTGGCTTTTCTCCGTTTATGGGCATTCCTTGCTCTGTGTTTAAGTATCTTTTGAACTATGTAGATGATTGTACAAAGGTAGAAAGTTATATTTGTTCCTCAGAGGGCGAAGCAATGGGATTAGCTGCCGGATTTGCCCTGTCTGGAAAAATACCAGTAGTTTATATGCAAAATGATGGTTATGGAAATGCTGTGAATCCACTATCTTCTTTACAATTACTGTATAAATTACCGGCATTACTTTTAATTTCCTGGCGCGCTGAGCCAGGAAAGGAAGATGCTCCTCAGCATTTTATAATGGGCAAAACAATTTTACAGTTATTAGATGTCTTTGAAATTCCTTATATCATACTTAAGAATGAAATAGCAAATTTGAAGAATTCAGTAATAAAAGCTAAAGAATACTGTAAAAACAACTCGGTTCCTTTTGCATTTATTATTAAAAAGGGATATTTTGAAAAGTATGAGAAAGTTACTTCTCTGTCGGCTAATAACTTAAACAAACGGATAGAGTATATAAAATTACTGGCAAAGAATATCAACCACAACGATATTCTTTTGGGCGCGACAGGATTTTCAGGCAGGGAGTTATATCAAACAACAAAACACAAAGGAAAATTTTATATGATGGGTTCTATGGGATGCTTACCTTCAATTGGGTTAGGTTTAGCAATAGAAAATCTAAATAAAAGGGTATTCGTTATTGATGGCGATGGCTCTCTCCTAATGAAAACGGGGACTTTATCTACAATTGGGCATTATTTACCTAGAAATCTAATACATATTTGTTTTGATAATAACAGTTATGAATCAACAGGAGGGCAACCAACAACTGCAGATTCGACGGATTTTGCAAAAATAGCTTTGGCATGTGGATATAAGAGTTCAAAAAACATAACTAAATTGAAAGATTTCGAAAATTTATTATTAAATTTAGAAAAGTATAAAAACCCTCAATTCATTTATATTAAAATTAATTCAGGTTCCATTGAAGGATTACAAAGGCCGAAAGAAACTCCCGAAGAAATGCGTGATAGTTTAAAGAGATTTTTATAAAATATATGTGGAAGTATTATAATCCTGTTAAGATAATTTTTACTGAACATTTTGATAATGAGATTAGTGAAATTGTTGATATTAATAAGAAATGTCTTTTATTATGTTCAAAACGCTTTAGAAAATCGCAGAATTATGAAAAAATCTATAAAATAATTAGCAATTTAACAACATTTACAGATATAGAAAATAATCCATCGTTTAATAGTTGTAACAAAGCTATTAGGACTGGATTTGATATTAAGCCTAATACTATTATTGCCATTGGTGGTGGTTCTGTTATTGATACTGCCAAATCTGTACGAATGGCTCTATATAAAAATAAATCTAATTTGAAGGAATTATTTGAGAGGTGCCCAGATAAAAAAGTAAAACCTATCTTTATAGCAATTCCAACAACTCATGGCACTAGTAGTGAATTAACAATGTGGGCAACAATATGGTATAAAGAAAATAAAAAGAAGTTTTCTCTTTCAGAATCTAACAATTATCCTGATTATGCAATATATGATGTAAGTTTAGTTAAAAATTTACCTATAGATATTTCTATTTCGACTACATTAGATGCTTTATCACATGCATTTGAATCGATTTGGAACGTAAATAATAATCCAATTTCAACGAATTACGCGATTCAGGCTATAAAATTAATATTTGAAAAAATAGATAAGTTATCCGATAATACAACAATAGATGTTAGGAAAAAACTTGTATTTGCATCAATGCTTTCTGGTTTAGCATTCTCAAATACAGCAACTGCAGCTGCTCACGCTATTAGCTATCCGTTAACTCTAAATTATAATATTCCTCATGGGATTGCTTGTTCAATGCCCCTGTTTGCATTATTAGAATTAAATTATCCATTAATCCAGGATGAAATTAATAATTTATTGAAGACTATACATTGTGAAAGTATTACTGATTTTATTAAAGTGTTTTATGATAAAATAAGAAGTAAAATACCGTTTAAACTAAGGAACTATGGTGTTAAAAGGTATGAAATTCACAATATTAAAAGGGAGTGTTTTTTAAGTAGTAGAATTGAAAATAATATAGTTAGATTAGACAATGATAAGGTTTTACATATCTTAGAAAAAATATATTAGTATATAATGACGACGCAAAAAAAAGTATTTTTTAGTAAAATGAATATTTTTGCAAAAACTGACAATATCCCATGATGCATTGAAAAACTTTCTGAACTTGCTGACAAATTTAAGTGGAATCATATATGGATATTCTAAAGAAGGAATTATAATGTTAATCAGGGATTATACTAGGATTAATGGAAGATATAAAATTGTTAACAAGTATTGTAATGCTCTTAAAACTTACTATAATGTTTTATATAGAACTAGGAAAGAATATATTAAGATGTTCAAAAGAACAGGTTATATTTTAATTTAATATGAAGACATTTTAAGAGAAGAAAGTACTATGAATAAATGGTAGAAAACAAGATTAAGAGTATATCTTTTCAGGCAGGAAAGGAGGTAAGGTTATGAAGTACAATCTTCTATGGATTTTCATTGACAGTGTAAGACGCTATCATTCGATTGGTGATGATAGAAGTAGACTCAACATAATGGATGAATTTGGTAAAGATTCCATTGAATTTTTGAATGTTGTTACTAATGCACCAAGTACATTCCAGTCGCTAAGCGCAATGGCTAGTGGGGTGAATTCTTATTTCACCAACCGGAATTTTACAGATTTTATTTTTGATAATGAAACATTTCCTTCAATAACCTACAAACTTAGAAGAGTCTGTTATTACTGTTATTCATTTTTAATGCTTAAAGATACAAGGGAGAGCATGATAAACATATTTCCTATGATTGAAAGAAAGTATTGGCCGAAGGGATTTACACATCGAAAATCTTGGAGCAACAGCGATATAAACAAAGCCATTGATAAAACTTTATTCATAGGTGTTGAAAGGCCATCGTTTTTCTTTGTAGATTATAATTGCCGCAAAGATCCTCAAACAAGTAATAAAGTAAAATGGGCTTTTAATAGATTTAAGGAAGCAGGACATACTGAAGAAAATACTATTACAATCTTGTGTTCAGATCATGGATATCCTGACCCTTCAAAAGTTACAGGAAGACCTGAATTTTATGAAAAATACAACTTAACTCATGATTTAATATTAACTGATGATAACATTATGATACCTTTATTTATCCAATACCCAGGGTGTCCAAAAGGAAAGAAAGTTGAAACCACAATAGGAAGTATAGATATATACCCAACAGTTATGGATATCTTGGGTATTGATATTAAACATAAAATTCATGGAAAGAGTCTTCTTCCTTTAATCAATAATGATGGAGAATATCGGAGAATGATGGAATCACGATTTCATCGATGTGATTCTCGGTTAGCGTGCCAGACGGGTAGAGGAACGGCTATTAGAAATGGCGAATATAAATATATATATTATCATGATAAAGTCAGGGGTAGAAATCAAGAAGAATTTTTTGATTTAAAAGAGGATAAATACGAGCAACATAATTTAATAAACAGTTCTGATACAGTAATACAGAATCGATTAAATGTTTTCCGGAAAGAATTTCAAAGGAGTGAGAACGATGCGTTCAGGTATCAGTTGAAATATTTGTTTGGCAAGTTTTCTAACAAGTATGGGTGTGGCATAAAAAAAGCAAAAGAAATATTACTGACCGATAGTTGCAGTCCTGTATTTTTAGATATGCTAATCAAGATGTTACAAAAACTTAATAGAAGTGCGATAATTAGTATTCTAAAAGTGGAGCATGAATTTAATTTTAGGAGTAGTTCAGTAAACATAATTGATTCTGGCAGTGGCAGTTGGACCAATGTGAATTTGAAAGATTTATTAAAGAGAGTAAATAATTTAAATATAGACTTTCTTTTTGTTCCTTATAATATCTCTGAGCAGCGAGACAATAATCAACTTAGAAAAATTGTTAGGAGGATAAAAGCATCCCAAAAGATATATCTTGATTACAATATGGAGAGTTATAAAAAGACTATAGACTATTATTGGAAAAGATTCAAAACTATTTGGTCCTTTATCAAATATGAACCATCTTACCTAATATTATACTTTAAGCCCTTTCTAAATAAGAGATTAAAGAGTATTCTCGGACTTAAAAAAGAAAACTGGAAGGATATAAATTAATGAACTTAGCAAAAGCCTCTCTTTACAATCTCATTACTAAAGTAATTCTTTTCTTTTTAAGTATATTCTTAAGCGTGTTAGTGGTTCGCTTAATAGGTGCTGAGGGGAAAGGAATATTAAGTGTAGTTTATACCTTTTTTGGAATATCAGTAAGTTTTGGGTTTTTGAGTTTAGGTTCAGGTTTAATATATTATGCTAGTAAGAGAGGAAAGAAGGAAATTTATATAAATAGTGGATTAATATACAGTTTATTAGTATCAATATTACTAATAATACTTTCTTTAATATTTAGGAATTATTTCAAGAATCTTTTTTTCAAATCTATTCCAATTAAATATTTTTATTTTGGGATTGGATTAATTTTTTTGTATTGTATCGGAAAAATAACGACCGCTTTAACTAGAGTAATGGAAAGACCTGTAATATATAATTCTGCCTTGCTTATAAATAAAATTGTATATATCTTTTGTTTGATTGGTTTTTGGATATCCAAAATCAATATAACAGTCAGTACAGTAATTATCTCTTTAGCTATTTCTTTAATTGTTGGAGAAATTTATATTTTATTTAAGTTTAGAGAGTATCTTAGTATTTCATCTGTCAAATTAAATGCGATTGGGAAAATGTTATCGTTCGGGATTAAAGAACATATTGGTGTAATTGCTCAAAAGCTAAACCTTAAATTAGACATCCTTATTATGAGTGCACTACTACTCCCCAGAGATATTGGTATTTATTCCATTGCTGTATTATTTGCTCAACTAATTTGGTATGTTCCGGATTCAATTGGCATTTTTCTTTATCCACAAATTGCTCAAAAAAATGATAGAATATCATCTGCTACTTTAACAACTAAAATTAATAGAATTAATCTTGCTATAGTAGTAATTATTGGTATATTTCTTTTTTTCATAAGTAACCCTTTGATACCATTTATGTACGGTAAAGAATTCATCACATCAGTAAAAGTAGTAAAGATATTACTATTAGGCACAATCGGACTATCAATAGCAAAAATACTTACAAAATATTTTGCTGGAATTGGTAGACCAATTATCTGTTCTTATGGTTCAATAGTAGGACTTATTTTTAACATCCCTCTATTGTTATATCTGATTCCTAAATATGGAATTTTAGGAGCAGCTATTGCGACTACACTTTCATATCTAATAATTAGTATATACCTAATTTTGGCATTTCTTGCTGATCAAAAAGGCTTAGTTCCTTTAAAGAATTTGCTTTTCATTAAAAAGCAAGACATCAAAGACCTGAAAGGTGCTATGTATTTTGGAGGTAAGCTAAAGTTAAGGCTTAATGAAACCGACTAAACAATTGATACAAGTTGATAAATCACATTATGCCCCAATCGGGTATGATAGTAAAGGAAGATTTGTCAGCTACTGGCATCAGATTCATGAGGTAATGAACTTAAATCTCAAATCAGTTTTGGAAGTTGGGATAGGTAATAAATTTCTTAATAATTTTATGAAAAATTACGGTAAAATAAATGTTACTAGCGTTGATGTTGATAAAGAATTAGAACCCGATATTTGTGCTTCCGTGAACGAATTACCGTTGCGAAATAGAACTTTTGAGTGTGCGGTTTGCTTTCAAACCCTGGAGCATTTACCGTTCAAAAAATTTAAGACGGCTTTATTCGAACTATCAAGAGTATCAAAGAAATGGATGATTATATCTTTACCAGATCAGAGTAGATGTGTTGGGTTAAAAATATATTTCAAAAATATTCCTATAAGAAGTTTGCAAAAAATAATAAATATTCCAGCAGTATTTCCTGCGAAGCACATTTTTGACGGTGAGCATTATTGGGAAATAGGTAAGAGGGGATATTCACTGAAAAAAATAGAGGCTATCTTTCCCGAATTAAATTTGAAATTAATAAAAACATTCCGTGTTTTTGAAAAACCTTCGCACAGGTTTTTCATACTATGTAAATAGTATTAATAATGAAAAATATACTATTTTTAGAAACAGCCTCTGTAGTAGGTAATGCAGGGATTGGAGGTTCGTTGAGAAGCTTGCTGCAAATAGTTAAGGGACTGAATAAAAATGAGTATAGGCCAACTGTTTTGCTTTACCATAATTTTGATATTATAGATGAATATAGGAAAAATAATTGCAAGGTTATTGTAGCAGAACTTGGTAATAATCAAAATCTGATAAAGAGAGGGGACAATAAAAATAACAGCTATATAAATAAATGCCTTAGAACATTCAAATTCCTTAAAAAAATAAAAAGGAATTTTGTTATTTTGAAGAAATGGAAGAGAATAAAACACATTTATAAAATAATAAAAGAAAATGACATTGATATATTGCATTGCAATAATAGAATTAGCACAACGTTAGAGGGTATCGTAGCTTCGAAACTTGCTAAAATTCCTTGTATAGTCCATCAAAGAGATTTTAACTATGATTTGCCCTTTGTAACCAAATTTATCGCAAGAAAAGTCAATAGATTCATTGCAATTTCATATGCTATTCAACAAAATTTAATCAATGAGAATGGTGTAAGTCCTATAAAAATTGAAGTAATTCATAATTGGATAAATGTTGAAGAAACAGAATTAACTGCACCAGAAAAAATGTATAATAAATCCTTTTCGATTTTATGGATAGGAAGAATTATCCCTTGGAAAGGTACACATTTATTAGTAGAAATAGCGAATAAGCTAAGAGAAACTCATAAAGATTTTGAGATAGATATTATTGGAAGCTATTATAAAAATAGTCCGGAATATTTCAATAGTATCAGGAATAGAGTAGATGCATATAACCTAAATGATAGGATAAATTTTAAGGGATATGTAAATTATAATGAAATTTATAAAAAGAAATATGACGTATTTTTACATACTTCTGTGAAACCTGAACCATTTGGTCGGGTTATAATTGAGGCTATGCAGCACAGCATACCTGTTATTGCAACTAATATGGGGGGGGTCTTAGACATTGTCAAGGATGGGGAAAATGGTTTTTTGTATGACCCAAATAAATTAAATGAGCCTGTGAATAAAATAAACAGAATATGGAACAGTGCTCATTTAAAGAATAAATTTGTTGAGAATGGACTTTTAACAATCAAGAACAAATTTTCTAGTAAAGATAAAATTGAAAAGATACAGGATATATATGGTAGAATGTAAAATATAGGGTGGGGTTAACTTATGAAGATATGTTTATTTACAGACTGTTTCTTTCCTGGTATTGGGGGTGCAGAAATTGTTGTGCACATTCTTGCCCGTGCTTTCAAAAGACAAGGACATGCTGTAGTAGTAATTGTTCCCAACTCAAGAGGACTAAGAGAGTTTAAATTGCCTTATAGTGTTGAAACTTTCCCATCTATATTTTACAAGTTTAGATTAAAGACTTTTATAGAAATAATGTCCTTAATTTACTTTCAACATAAATATAAATTCGATGTTATCAATATACATAAAACTTATGTAGGTTATCCTGCTGGGAAAATAAAAAATTTATTAAAGATTCCTATAATAATCACGGCTCATGGGGGAGACATACAAAAATATCCTGAAATAAACTATGGGAAAAGGTTAAACCCAAAATGGGAAAAGAAAATTTCTTTTTCTATTAGAAAAGCAGATGGTCTCATCGCCATCAGCGAGGAAACAAAAAAGAATTTCATTGATTTAGGCACCAAGGAAGAGAATATTTACAGAATTCCCAATGGTGTAGATATAGAGAGATTTAAAGAATGTAGTAGTCTCGGCGAACAAATAAAAAAGGATGGTAAAAAAATTATTTTAGCAGTCGGTAGATATCACATAAAAAAGGGATTTGAAAGCCTCTTGAAAGCTATACAAATTTTATCAAAACAACGCGATGATTTTAAGTTAGTAATTGTGGGTAAACGATTACAAAAGTTAGCTCCTGTTATTGATAAGTTGAATATTGCAAATTTTGTAGAACTTGTTAAGCAACAAAAAGGCGAAATGGGAAATAATATATTTCCAAATAATTATCTTCTGTCTTTTTATAAAAGTTCAGATATTTTTGTTTCTGCATCCTTAATGGAAGGCTTTTCTCTTGTTTGTGTTGAGGCTATGGCTGCGGGATTGCCATTAGTTATTACAAAATGTCCGGGAAATGAAGATGTTTTTAATGAGAAAGAGGACCAATGTGGTTATTATGTACCACCCGGGGATTATAATAAAATGGCGGAAAATTTATTAATACTATTGAAAAAGGATGAATTAAGAAAAAAAATGGGAGAAAATAGTAGGAGAATTGCTATGCAAAGATATGACTGGAATATAATTGTAAAACAATATTTAGTTGTATTTAATAAAATACTGAATAGAACAAAATAAGGAATCATGCATATAATAATAGTTCTATCTATACTTACAATCGTTGTGTCACTATTAATTTGTAAGCCTTACTGGCTAGCTTTTGTTGTTATTTTTTTGCATTTTTATAGGATTAACGTTGAATTACCATTTTTATATGATGCTCGCGGGATATTAAATATACTTGTTTTGGCTCGACTGATAACCCTTAGAGACAATCGGGCAGATATGAAAAAGTTATTAGCAGACAGTTCACTTCATATATTACTGGCATTTTTCCTTGTATGTATAATCTCTTTATTGATTAATGCGGAAGGTCTAAAAAATATTTCCTTATTTTTAACCTTATTGGGGATGCTAATTTTAGGCTTTTTGCTATTCAAAACCGATAGAGGGAAAAAGGTAATTCTATATGGTTTATTTACTGCTACACTATTTTCTTGCGTTGATACTATCTATAATTCTTTGTATTTTAAATCATTAAATATCCATAAACTTTTTAATTATTACATTATTGGAGATAGAATATCATATAGTAATCATAATGGTGTGGCGTTGGTAATCGGAATAGGTTTGCTTTTTGGGGTTAGATATTATATGAGAAAAAGAAATCTGGCTGCCTTGATTTATATTCTAATTTCTTTAGCTGGATTACTTTTGACAACATCTAGAAGTGCAATAATGGCAACATTTTTTTCACTAATACTCTTCGTATTCTTTAATAAATACAAATTCAGTTTGACAAGCTTTCTTAAATTGATTTCCGCTTCTGTGCTACTTTTTTTCATTCTTAAGTCGTTGTTTTCATTTCTGCCAAGTGAATATCAGGAAGTTGCAGGTGAAAGATTATGGACCGAGCCCAAAGCAGTTTTTAATAGAAAGATCTGCTCTACAGGTAACTTCACTGGAAGAATAGAATTGGTACGGGGAGCTATTAATTACTTAAGAAACAGGCGGGTTAACAAATTGTTTGGTATTGGTTTTGGAAATTGGGGGATAAGTAGAAAGTCCGCATATGAAGTTAGCTACACAGCAGTCCACAATGGCTATCTCTTGTTGTTAATGGAAAATGGGCATATAGGTTTAAGTTTATATATTATCTTTTGTCTCATACTTGTAAAAAATTCATGGAAGATATTTAGAAGAAAAAAAGAAAAGAACAGAATGCCTGTTATTTTTGCATTTATTTATTTTTTAGTATTTAGTATTGCACAAAATGCAGAGTTAACTTCATCGGTAATAATGTTCGTTATTGGAATTGTTATAGCAGAAAACCATTTTGGTTACCATGAATTAAACAAGAAAAAGGACGAAGATTAAAATTATATACTAAAGAATCTCTAATTGAAAAATAGCTGAGTAGATATTTAAAAATCCGATTCATCTTCCGATTTGTAGGTTCATTCTCCCGAGAAAGCCTGTTTGGCTTTGAGAATAAGGTACCAGCTGTGTCCCGATTCCTCAAATATTCCAAAACGGCCATAGTTTTCTCCTTTGATCTCCATCTTCCTTCTGCGACGCATATACTTTCCCCTTTTTGACAAAATTATACAAGTTTTTGTATTCTATCAACAGGAATTATAGATGGATCAGAAATATTCATTACTATGAAAATTTTATTTTTTATTGATAGCCTTCGTTCCGGAGGCAAGGAACGCCTCTTAGCTGAGTTAATAAAAGGTTTAAAGGATTATCCAGATATTCAGTGTGAACTTGCAACTATGTCTAATGATATTCATTATCAGTATGTATTTAAGCAAAATGTAAAAATTCATTATCTAATAAGAAAATGGAAAAAAGATTCGAGAATATTTTTTAAACTATATAATCTCTGTAAAGAGTTTAAACCAGATATTATACATAGTTGGGGAAGTATGTCATCTGTATATGCATTGCCGATTGCAAAAATGTTAAAAATAAAATTCATCAACGCAATGATTTCCGATGCTCCGTATAAACTGTCCCTGAAAGCCTTGATAAGGTCAAAACTGACTTTTCCATTTTCAGATGTTATCCTTTCAAATTCAATTGCAGGATTGAAGTCCTATAATGCTCCAAAAAATAAAAGTTTTTGTATTCACAATGGATTTGATTTTTCCAGAATTAAAAATAAAGTGGAAATCAGGAAAAAATTTGGGATAAAAACTGAAAAAGTTGTAGGGATGGTGGCAAGCTTTAGTAAGAAACTTAACAGGTTTCAAAAAGATAGGTTCCAGATATACAGTTCCGTACAAATTACGAAAATTGGAACTATTGCTCTCAAACTCTTTTTCCAGTTTTTTTCTAAATTCAGCTTTCAATATTTACTGTGAAAAATAGGAATTATTGAACATGAAAAACAAAAGCATTTGTTTTGTAGCTCCAGAAGCCTATCCCCTGTTGGCAAAAACGAAACACCATTCAGTAGGAGGGGCGGAAGTCCAGCAAGTTTTAATAGCGAAAGAGCTTAAAAAATATGGGTTTGATGTTTCCTTTGTTGTTGGTAGTTATGCAACTAAGTTAATCGAAAATGTAGATGGTATTAGGATAATAAAATCTTCATCGCGATATTCGGGAGGTAAGTTAAATTATCTGCTTACATTATTTGCTCTTTTTATTGCGCTGCGTAAAGCAAATGCTGATGTATATTTTCTTAGAAGCCCGAAGCATTTATTGGGTGTGATTGGTTTTTATTGCCGATTTAAAAAAAGGAAATTTATCTTTTCTTCGTCAATAGATTATGATAGTAATTTAAAGCACATTAGAGAAACAGAAAGCAATATAAGTAGAATTCTTTTTTTTTATGGCATTAAGCAGGCTGATGCGGTTGTTGCTCAAAGTAATCACCAAAGAAGACAGTTTGAAATGAACTTTGGGTTAAATTCTATATTAATTAAAAACATGCAACCCCTAACTTTTTCAATACCCTCTAAGGAATTACCACCAGTTGCATTGTGGGTAGGAACTGCCTATGAAAGGAAAAGGCCTCACCTTTTTTTAGAATTGGCTAAGACTATACCTTTTTCAAGATTCAGAATGGTTGTAGCACCCGGTAGAGGGAAAAAATTAAACGAAGCGATAGAAGAACATGCTAAGGAAATATCCAATTTAGAATATTTAGGATTTATCCCATATCATAAAATAAATGAACAATATGCTCGAGCTTCTATTTTGATTAATACCTCACGCTGGGAAGGATTTCCTAACACCTTTCTTCAAGCATGGGCGAATAAGACACCTGCAGTCAGTTTAGAGATAGACCCAGACGAAGTTATTTGCAAAAATAAATTAGGATTTCATTCCAGTACATTTGATAAAATGGTTAAAGATATTAAACTATTGCTAAAGAATGAGAATTTAAGAAGGGAAATGGGTGAAAACGCAAGAAAATATGTAGAAAGGGAACATGATATTAAAAAAGTAGCTCAACAGTATGCTGAACTCTTTCAAAATCTTCAAGGTAAACGATGGACTTGAAAATCTGCATAATTTCTGAGGAGTTGTCCAGTCCTTTTGATGAAGGGATAAAGAATTTTGCCTATAATTTGATAAAAGGATTATCAAAAGACAATAATATTCTTGCTCTTTCTATCAGAGGTAACAAAACTGACGGAAGATACATTACAAAGTTGGATGTTAACAAAACTTTTTTGAGTTTTGCCCTATGTAGAAAAATCAGTAGTTTTAATCCTGATACAATTCTTTATATACCGTCTCCCTCTGCGACTCTTTTTAGTTTTATGAGGACGAAAGTACTTAAATTGTATGTGAATAAAGCAAAGGTGGTAATGATTGCTCTTCAACCAAGAGAATATTCGTTTTTTGCAAGAAAACTTATTCCTCTCTTAATTCCCGACTTGATATTTGTTCAATCTCAAACTGTCTTAAATCAACTTTACAAATTTGGCTGTAATGTAAAACTTATCCCAGGTGGAGTGGATTTTGAGAAGTTTCATCCGGTAAATAATGGAAGCAAAGCTAAATTGAGAAAGGAATATGGAATTGACCGAACCAAGTTTGTGATTCTACATATTGGACATATAAATAGAAATAGAAATATTCAGGTATTAAAAGGACTTCAAGGTAATAACAAACAAGTGGTTATTGTAGGAAGCACAAGCACAGAGCAGGATAAAAATTTGGTTGATGAACTTCGGTCAGCTGGTGTTATGGTTATTACAAAATATCTTGATGATATTCAAGAGATTTATCAGCTTTCAGATATTTATCTTTTCCCGGTAAAAAAGGAAAATGCCGCAATATCATTCCCATTAAGTATTCTTGAAGCAATGGCTTGTGATCTTCCTGTGATTTCAATCCACTTCGGTGCCCTTTCATATTTTCTGAAAGAAGAAAATGGATTTTTCTGGGCAGATACTCTGGAAGAGGTTTTAGAAAAGATAGATAAAGTTAGGAGATTACAGGGGGTTCAAACAAGAGAGATAGCAGAGCAATTTTCCTGGGAAAAAGCAGCAAAGAAGATAGAAGATGCTGTCTATTAAGGAGTATAAAAGAGTAAATATAATCCTTCAAAGGAATGGTATTGATACAGTGCTAATCAAATCCATATTTTCTTTCCCATATTATTCTGATAACTTGGATGTCCTTGTAAGAAGAAATGATATTAAAAAGGCAAAGAATATTTTAAGAGAAGAAGGCTATATAGAGTTAAAAAATGTAGAAGAGCCCGAGAAATTTCTATTTAGAAAGTTTAATGGTGGCAAAACTGTTTTACCAATACATATTCACACTGTTGTTGGATGGGGAGTACCTTTCCTTGACAATGATTTTGTCTGGAGAGATTTGAGATGCTCAATGGATTGTCCAGAATGTTATATCCCATCAAAGGAGGCATCTTTTTTAATCACTATTGCCCATGAATTTTATGAGGATAAATTTATTAAGAGAGAATCAATAGATGGGCTAAAAAAATTAATAAAAGAAGGTATAAATTGGGATGACATTATAAAACAATCGAAGACAAGAGGCTGGTCGGATGGATTCTATCTTATAATGGCCCTTCTTTCTGACTTTTGGAAAAGATTTGGCAAATCAGTAGAGATACCATCGGAAATACTGCAAGAAAAATGGGGGCTTATTGCACAGAAGAAAATAAAGTCAATAACAAGAAAGATGACTGAAAAAGGTATCAAGATTCCATTCTTTTATAGTAAATGGCTTTATTATAAGAAGGTTTTACAGGACAAAAGAAAACCTTTACATACAAAGATTTTTAATGTATTAACAACTTTGCTATGGACAATAGAGTTAAAGGTAAAGCAATATTTTAAGTATAATTCTCAGCCAGGGTTTCTTATTGCTATCTCTGGTATTGATGGGTCAGGAAAAACGACCCAGGCAGAAATGTTTATAAATGCTCTGAAGGAATGCGAAATAAGAACAAAATATATCTGGATGAGGTATGGGTCAAGTAGCTTCGTTAATAAATTAATCAAATTTGGGAAGCTCATAATGAGAAAAAAAGAAAGAGCAAAGCCAGATTCAAAAATAGAAGAAAGAAAGGCATATCTTGGCTCTCAAATAGGCAAGGTTCTATGGGAAATTACAACTGTAATTGAGTTATATTTTTATTCCTTGAAAATTCGATGGTTTTTGTTCTGGGGTTATTTTGTTGTATCCGACAGATATATTCTGGATGCTATTTCTGAAATGGCATTTTATATTAAGGAGGTAAATAATTATGCAAAGATTTTATCATTTGTATTTCCAAGACCTCATATTTCTTTTTATTTAAGTTTATCACTTAATGATTTCTTAAATAGAAATTCTGATGAAAAAGAATTACTCCAAAATCCCGAGAACGCGGAAAAACTTATTTCTTTATACAATTTTTGGTCAAAGAAATTAAAAGTGAAAGATATAAATGGAACTGAAGATAAGAGTAAAATTAACAATAAAATTCTTATAGAAACTCTTCAAGGGCATTATTCAAATTTCTGGACATTATATAGGTGGTTACTATTCTCAACCTCTAATCGATTAAACAGAGTATAAATGAGAGTTTTAGTCCTTACCAATATGTATCCAACTTGCGGACACCCTTTTTATGGAATATTTGTAAAGGAGCAAGTTGAATCACTTAGAAAAGAAGGCATTAATGTTGATGTATTCTTTATAAATGGACATGACAATAGATTCAATTATTTTCTTGCAATTACTCGTCTATTTAGAAAATTGCGGTATAATCATTACGATATTGTTCATTCACACCATACATATTGTATATATCCTCTCTGGATTGCAAAGTCAATTTTAGATTTTAAAATGCCTCTGATTTCGACCTTACATGAAGGCGAAATATTAAAATCGCGGAATTTCATTCCCAACGATATAGACTTTGTTTCTAAGCTTGTTTACTCAAAAAGAATCAAGAAATGGGCGCTTCAGAAGATTGATTTCCTCATAACTGTGAATGAAGATTTAGTAAAAGGCCTTAATTTTAATGTCAGAGCAACGGTTATACCTCCAGGGGTTAATCCAGAACTGTTTCGTCCAATGAATAAATTGGAATGTAGAAGAAGATTAAACTTACCCAAAGATAAAAATATATTATTTTTCCCTGCTGATATTAAAAGCCCAGGAAGAAGAACTGAAAAAGGTTTTGATATTTTACAGGATGCCCTGTCAATTATTAAAAGAAATGATATATTTCTATTGACAGGAGGAAATATTCCTCACCAGGATGTGCCAATATATATGAATGCGGCAGATGTTGTTATTCAAACTTCTAATTTCGAAGCGTCCCCTATGGTTATTAAAGAAGCGATGGCATGCAATATACCAATAGTTTCTACGGATGTGGGAGATACTAAATGGGTATTGGGTGATACCAAAGGTTGTTTCATATGCAAGCGGGACCCTAAAGATGTTGCTATTAAAATAAAAATGACATTAGACTATGGCAAAAGAACAAATGGAAGAAAGCGAATAGAGAGACTTTGTTTGGGACTGGAACAAATTGCTAAAAGAATTATTGAAGTCTACAAAGGAGTCCTTGAGAACCTATGAGGAAGAAAAGGGTTTGTATTGTTAGACATAATTACTATCCTCAGGAAAACCATGTTTGCAGGGATGCAGAAACACTTCGTGATGCGGGATATCAAGTAGACATTATTTGCTTAAAACTCAAGAATGAAAAAAACTTCGAGATTGTGAATAGAATAAATATCTATAGAATGCCTGTACACCATCAACGAGGAGGGACACTCCGATACATAATAGAGTATGCCATCTTTTTTATCCTTTCATCCATTAAATTAATCATACTCCACTTAGAAAAAAAATACGACATAATCGAGGGTGACACAATGCCTGATTTTTTGGTGTTTACAACTGTTATACCAAAACTTCTTGGAGCAAAGGTTTTATTATATATGTTTGAAAATATGCCTGAGCTTTATGCCTTTGAACACAAAATAAGTATGGAGCATCCTATTACCAAGTTTTTTAAGATAGTAGAAAAATTAAGTCTCAAATTTGCGGATAAGGTTATTGTTACACATGAGCCTGCTCGCAGAATCTTCATAAAACATGGAATTCCAAAGTCAAAATTCACTATCGTTCTTAATGTTCCTAATGAATGTATATTTTCTTCCGATTTTTATAAAGTAGAAAAACAGGATAAAAAAAATTTTTTACTGGTTTCGCACGGTTCAATACTTGAACGTTATGGTTACCAGATAATGGTAAGAGCTTTAAAGTTATTAGAGACCACGATCCCTAACCTTAGATTACTGATAGTAGGTGATGGAGAGTATAAAAGTGAAGTCGAGAGAGTAGTCAAAAATCTAAAGCTTGAAGAAAGGGTTAAATTCACAGGTTACGTCCCTTTTGATGAAATACCTATGACTATTGGTATAGCGGACATAGGAATCGTTCCGATACTTTGTAAATATCCCACGCTTCCTAACAAACTATTTGAATATATTGCCTTGGGGATACCAACAATAGCTTCAGCTTTACCCACCATGAAAGCATATTTTGATGATGATTCTGTCATGTTTTTTGAGCTATGTAACGAAAACGATCTTGCACGCTGTATTCTTGAGCTTTATAAAAATCCTGCCAAAAGAAAGTCGTTAGTTGCAAACGCAAGCAAAGTTTATGAGAAATATCGGTGGTCAATTATGAAAAAAAAGTATCTTAAAGTATATGAGGAGCTTTTGTCAGGGGAAAAGTGATATGCAAGTCAAAATTATTGATCCATCAAAATATAAAAGATGGGATGAGTTTGTAGATAATCACCCTCAGGGAACTGTGTTTCATCTTTCTAACTGGGCAAGGGTAATTCAAAAGAGCTATGGATACATTCCATATTATTTTATTCTTGAAGATTCCAATAAAAAGATTAAAGCTGGATGTCCTTTTTTTCTTATAAAAAGCTGGCTTACCGGCAATCGACTGGTCTGCTTACCTTTCAGTGACTATTGTGATCCTTTAATAGATTCAAAACAATCTTTGGATTTATTGCTCGGTGCAATAAAGAATTATGTTAAAGATAGCACGGTTATTCAGCTTCGGACACTCTCGACAAAAAACTTAGAAAAAGACATATTCCTGAAGCAAGGATTCAGCGAATGGTCCTACTATAAAACTTTCCTTATAAATTTATGTGGTGGATTAGAACTTGTTCGAAAACGTTTTGATAGAAAAGCGGTACGACAGGCAATTACGAAGTCCATAAGAAGTGGAGTGCACATAGAACGAGGAAATACTGAGGGGGACCTTGTAGAACATTATAAACTGATTACAGCAACCAGAAAGAAGTTGGGCGTTATACCACAGCCTTACAGATTTTTTCAAAACCTATGGCAGATAATGATAACCAAAAATTTGGGCTTTCTACTATTAGCAAAGTATAACGGCATTCCCGTTGCTAGTGCTATCTTTCTTACTTACAAAGGAACTATCTTTCCTAAATTTAATGGGTCCGATCAAAGATTTCTCAATCTTCAGCCAAATAACTTATTATATTGGTCTGCAATAGAATGGGGAGTAAAAAACGGTTATGCGTGTTTCGATTTTGGCAGAACTTCCCCTGATAACAGTGGGCTTATTGCATTTAAACGCCGTTGGGGTACTGAGGAAAGGGATCTTTCTTATTATTATTGGCCAGTTGTTAAGGGTATTACTTCTACTGAGCTGAAAAGTTTAAAGTATAGGATGATAACTTCTGTCCTACGGCGAACACCAACGGTTATTTCTCGAGCAGCTGGAGAATTACTTTACAAACATTTAGGGTGAAATGGGTGAATTAAAGAGATTTTGGAAATTGGCGACTGATTTTGATGCTCCTTTAGAGAATTGCAAAGAGGAGATTGAAAAATTCCTTTTAGAGAGATATAAGAATAAGAGTAATTCAAGGATGTTGAAAATTTACTATGCCTTGAAACCCTTGCTTCCATGGAGATTGCAGATTTCTTTAAGGAGAAGAAGAGCAAAATTTGTGCAGGATTCATTCCCTCATTGGCCAATTGAAGAAAAACTCGAAAATCTAAAGAGAAAGGTGTTAAAAAGCTCTTTAAAAAAAGATAATAACACTCCTTTTATATGGTTCTGGCCTCATGAAAAAAAATTCACTTTTGTCATCACTCATGATGTGGAAACTCAAAAGGGACTTGCAAATATTGAGAGAATTTGCGAGATTGAAAAAAAATACGGAATTAAGTCTTCCTGGAACCTTGTGCCTGAGCGATATTCTGTTGATCCCGGAGTCCTTGATAAGCTTATACGAGAAGGTTTTGAGGTTGGTATTCATGGATTTAAGCATGATGGGAAACTTTTCAACTCAAGGAAGATTTTTGATGAGAGGATGAAGAAAATCGAAAAATATGCCCTTGAATGGGATGCTGTGGGATTCAGAAGTCCAGCGACTCATCGAAATCATGAATGGATGAGGAATATACCATTTGAATATGATTCTTCTTTCCCGGATACCGACCCCTATGAACCTCAACCTGGTGGCTGTCTCTCCATTTTCCCATTTTTCATAGGGAATCTTGTCGAACTTCCAATCACCCTTGCACAGGATCATACACTTTTTGAGATTCTCGAATATAAAGATATTTCTATTTGGAAACAAAAAATTGACTGGATTGAGAAGATGAACGGAATGGCTCTTGTGATTGTTCACCCGGACTACATTGAAGTAAGCAGAAAAGACAGCCCCGGTGAGATTAGCTTTGCTATCTCACGAGGCAAGTATCCGATTAAGTATTATGAGGAGCTGTTAAGGTATGTAAAGAATAAGAGCAATTGCTGGTATTCTTTACCCCGAAATGTAGCGCGATGGTGGAGAAAAAGGGATAAATCAGAAATTAGGTTTAATAAAAATGGAAAGCCTTATATTGAAGGTCCTGCAGCCAAGGATGGCGCTATCGCCTGGGCTAAACTTGTAAATGACAGGCTTGTGCTTAGTCAAGTTTAGGCACGAAGAGCAGAGAGTAAAGAATAGGCAGTAAGGAGTCCCAGTGGAATAGTTAAATCATTCCACGGGATAAATAGGGAGTGAGAAGTGATGAGAAAAATAGAATATAAGGGATTAAAGTGATTAAAGGTATAGAAATCACGGTTGTTCGTAAAAGGGGGAAGGATGCAGGTGCTGTTTATGGATTTCATATTTGTGTGAATCTAAAATGATGCTTATTATTAGTGATATATTTGTTGTCACTATAGCATTTTTCCTTACAGTCCTTTTGCGGTTTGGGGGTGTCGTTGATGTTGTCAAGCACCAGTGGTCTACGCTCATCTTCCTATATATTATTACCCTTGGCCTTTTCTATTTCCTTGACTTTTACAACCGCAAAATGTACGCGAGGAGATTGCAGCTCTCCTTTGGGCTGATTCGTGCTTGGATCGCAATTGTTTTCATTTACCTAATAGTTGGTTTTTTGACCCGATTCAGCTTTCTAATTGACAGTCGTATATTTATTGTGGTTTATGGATTGTTCTTTCTTCTTCTACTTCTTGGTTTCCGTATCTTTCTGGTTCCTAAATGGTTTGATATTTATTATTCCAAATCCGACAGGAAAATTCCCTGTATATATTTGGGTCCCAAAGAAAGGTTTAAAAGAGTTAAGGATTTTCTTCAGAATAATCCATTTCTTGGCATTGGCCCTGTGCTTGTAGGCAATGATTACGGTGATTTAAGGGATGATTACAGTGATATAAGGGATGATTACAGTGATAAGGAGGTATTTTTATGGAGTGATGCAAGTGACTTTGAGATGTTGTACAAACAGATAAAGTCATTTGTGAGGATGGGACGGAATCTACAGGTTGCATCAAAACTCTTTGACGAATTGAACCTGAACTGCGATTGGTATCGCATTGATTCTGTGCCAGTTTATACATTTCGGCAGAAGAACTGGAGTTCACTCCGTCCATTTTTCAAAAGAGTCATCGACATAGTTGGCTCGTTCCTTGCACTTGTTATCTTATGTCCGGTATATGGTGTGTTTGCACTTGCAGTAAAATTAGATTCCCCAGGTTCCGTTTTCTTCAAACAACGCAGATGTGGATTAAAAGGCAAAGAATTTACCTTTTTTAAGTTTCGGTCGATGTTTCAACAACAGACTGAAGATAAGGAACGTGTAGAAGAATTCAAAAACTATATAAATAATAGGGAAGATAAGGGGAAAATTGTCGATTCAGAAAACATCACAAGGGTTGGCAGAATCTTGAGGAAGACTACTATGGATGAATTACCACAGTTCTGGAATGTTTTAAAGGGAGAGATGAGTCTGGTTGGACCACGACCGGGAATAGATTATGAGGTTAAACACTATAAGAACTGGCACAGAGATAGACTTATGGTTAAGCCCGGAATGTCTGGGCTCTGGGCAGTTTACGGAAGAGGAAACACGCCATTTGACACCTCAGTATTTCTCGATATCATGTATATCACAAATCGCTCTACTTCTATGGATATAAAGCTCATTTTTCAGATTATTCCTGTGGTGGTGTTTGGGAGAGGAGCGTACTAAGGAAAGATTACAATGATTTTTTGTAAATTGATTACGGTGATAATCAACTAGAAGGGAGGGACTATGTTCAAGATTGGCGTTGTTGGTTGTGGGTACTGGGGTCCTAATCTTGTAAGAAACTTCTTGGGACATCCCTCAGTTGAAAAGGTCTTCTGCTATGACAAAGATAAAAGAAGGCTCTCTTTTATTAAAAGGCAATTTCCGATGGTCGAAGCCACTGAAGATTTCAATGAAATGGTGAAAAATCCAGAGATCGATGCTATCGCCATAGCAACCCCTGTCTTTACCCATTTCCCAATCGCAAAAGAGGCAATTGAACAGGGAAAAGATGTGCTCATTGAAAAACCACTCACATCGAAGAGCAGTGAGGCAGAGTTACTTATCGAATTGGCAGAAAAGAAGAGGAAGACAGTTATGGTTGACCATACCTTCATATATACAGGTGCTGTAAAAAAGATAAAGGAGATCATATCAAATGGGGAAATCGGAAATATTATGTATTTCGACTCTGTCCGAGTTAACCTCGGTTTATTTCAGCATGATATAAATGTCGTTTGGGATTTGGCCCCTCACGATATTTCCATTATGGATTATATTATAGATGAAACTCCAAAAGCGGTTTCGGCAATTGGAATAAACCACTATAATCAGTTTGAGGATGTTGCATATCTTACCGTTTATTTCAATGGGAAAAGTCTGGCGCATTTTCATGTAAACTGGCTTGCACCTGTAAAGGTAAGAAACATTCTCGTTGGTGGCACGAAAAAAATGATATTATATGATGATACAGAACCAAGTGAAAAGGTTAAAGTATATGATAAAGGAGTAGAGGTGATAACAAGGGAAGGTGTCTATGAGACGCTTATTCAATATCGAACTGGAGATATGTATGCGCCAAAACTCGACACAACAGAGGCACTTACAGGGGTTGTGAACGAATTTCTCTCCTCCATAGAAGAAGATAGGCCTCCCTTAACAGATGGATTAACGGGATTAAATGTGGTTAAAATTCTTGAAGCATCTGAGCAATCCATAAAAAATAACAGCAAGATTGTTTACCTGTAAGATTTATGAAATACCAAAAGATTGCTTTCAATGTTAAACTTGGGAAAAATGTAAGAATATACGATTTTGTCAACCTATATGGTTGTGAAATTGGGGATAATTCAAAGATAGGTACCTTTGTAGAGATTCAGAAAAATGTAAAGGTCGGAAAGAACGTGAAAATATCAACACACACATTCATCTGCGAAGGAGTAACCATAGAGGACAATGTGTTTATCGGGCATAATGTAACTTTCATCAATGATAAATACCCTCGTGCAACGACTGAGAGCGGGGAACCTCAGACCGAGGCAAATTGGAAGGTTATTCCAACATTGGTTAAGAAAAGTGTATCAATTGGCTCAAGCGCCACGATATTATGTGGGGTGACAATAGGTAAAAATGCGATAGTTGGGGCGGGTGCCGTAGTCACAAAAGATGTTCCTGATAATACGATTGTAGCTGGAGTTCCAGCTAAGATAATAAAAGGTGGTGTCAAATAGAATATGAAAGAATATGAAAAACCACAGAGGTCATTCACCCCGTTAGATAGTAAACATCTAACAGGGCAGGGAGTAAATTTAATTCTCTGTGTTCTCAAAAAACAAGGACTAAGGTTAACCACAGATAAATAAAAAACTTTGAAGTAAGAAACAATCAGTGTAAATCAGCATTAATCTGCGTCAGCGAAAATAGAAGTCATCCGTGTTAATCAGCGTCAAAAAAACAGAGAAATATAAGGTAAAGTGATTAGTCTTATCCGTGAGATTCCGTATCCTTTCCATACAGATTATGTGGAATGGATATTGAGATGTATAAGAGGTCATTCACCCCGTTAGATAGTAAACATCTAACGGGGCAGGGAGGGGAGGGGCTTTATTACTCTATAATCCTCTGTGCACTCTGTGGTTGATATTTAACACAACGTGTTAATTGATGGGAGGGATTATGAAGGTAAATTTCTTAGACTTAAAAGCCCAGTATTTATCTATTAAAGAAGAAGTCGACGAAGCTATCCAAAACGTTTTGCTTGATTCTGCTTTTACAGCAGGACCCTATGTAAAATCATTCGAAGAAAATTTTGCCAGAAGACATAATGCTAAATACTGTGTGGGGGTTAATTCTGGCACATCTGCACTTCATACTGCTTTAGTGGCTCTTGATATTAAAAATGGGAATGATGTTATAGTACCAACTAATACATTCTTTGCAACTCCGGAAGCAGTTAGTCTCGCAGGTGCAATCCCAGTATTTGTGGACTGTGAGCCAGTTTATTACAATATTGATATTAATCAAATAGAAAAATCAATTACAGATAAAACTAAAGCAATTATCGCAGTTAATCTGTATGGGCAACCCGCTCAACTTGATAAAATCAAAGCAATTGCTAAAGAAAATAATCTGATTTTAATTGAAGATTGCGCTCAATCACATATTTCTGAGTATTTACCCCGTGGAATAAGTGATAAAGAAAAGAACCCAGACAATAAGGGTAACAATATTCCACCGGGTTCACCCTGTGGAATAAATAAAGAGAATTCAACTCAAACAAATATTATATCTATTCCACAGGGTAAAGGTAAATCCGTTGGTACATTCGGTATTTGTGGCTGCTTTAGCTTTTACTGTGGGAAAAATCTTGGTGCTTATGGGGAAGGTGGTGTAATTATAACCAATGACGAAAATTTATATAAGAAAATGATGATGATCAGAGACCATGGTATGTCTCAAAAATATCATCATGAAATTATAGGGCACAATTACAGAATGGCAGGGTTGCAAGGCGCTATCCTTGATGTAAAACTGAAATATTTGGATGAATGGACAGAAACTCGTAGGAAAAATGCTGAATTATACAGACAGTATTTAAAAGATTGCAAAGAAATTGTATTGCCAGGGGAAATGTCTAATGCTAAGCATGTTTATCATCTATTTGTAATTCGTACCCAAAAAAGAGACGGATTAATGAATTTTCTGAAAAAAAACCAAATATTCGCAGGAATGCATTATCCTATTCCCTGTCATTTACAAAAAGCATATAGTTTCTTAGGCTACAAAAAAGGGGATTTTCCAGTTAGTGAGAAATACGCCGATGAGGTTTTATCCCTGCCTATGTCAGAGCAGTTAAAAGAAGACGAAATCAAATATGTATCGGAAAAGATAAAGGAATTTTTTAGTATGTTTTAGAGCCAATTACAGAAAATATGAAGATTTAATTATGACCTTAATCTTGAGTATCATACTCATATCTGTTTATATCCCCGTAGATAGCTGGCAGAACGATTATACGAAAAATATCTCAATAAAAACTTCATTCCTATAACCACCATTAACTTATTATCGATAATTAGGTAGTGAATAAACAATGGAAGCGAAATTGAGGGCAAGCTCGCATTTTATCCTGAACGTGAATTTTACTTCTCACTTGCACTTTTTTTAATTAACTTTGTTATCTTATTATCGATAATTAGGTAATGAACCAACAAGGTTTATAGAAAACGGCAATGACTGATGTAAACGAGTTAATGAGACTCTTTAAGGCGGTCGCAAATAAACGAAGATTGGAAATAATTAGGCTCTTATCCTCGAAAGGTGAGAAAAATGTCTCGGAAGTGGCGGAATGTATGGATATTTCTATAATGAGTGCATCTCGACACCTCCTACAGTTGGAGAGAGTAGGGTTGTTAAAGAATCGTCAACAAAGCCTCTGGATATACTATTCCATCAACGATAAACCTTCACCCATTGCAAAAAACGTATTGCAACTGATTACAGAAAGTAAAACTTTGATGAAATAAGAGCTATGTTTGCATTGTTAATTCTCGCAATAACTTCCATCTCTATCCCGATAGATAGTTGGCAGAATGAGATGGTGGATGAACTTCGTGTAAGGGGGATGTATCTCACTAAATTTACTGGGGTAAAGCCTTATTACACTGGAAGATTTGAAATCCCAGAAAGAGAATTAAAAAATGTGGAAAATTGGCTTCTTTCAAGGATAATGAGTGAAACACGCTTTCTCGAGGCTGCCTGGGTGTATGATACGATTAACACTGCAAGAGTAAAAGTAAATATATTTTATGAGGATGAATACTTTAACCTTTTCCTGCAACCCATCTTCAAGGTAGGAAAGGATAGTCTACATCCAAGAAAATTATTTAAGGATATCGTGGCAGCGGATTATGAGAGGGCATATATAAGGTTCTCCCCTGGTGATTTCAACCTCCTCATAGGAAGAGAGAGAATCTCACTTGGACCATCTCCCTATGATAATCTTCTGCTTTCTGGAAAGGGAATTCCTCTTGATATGATAATGGGTTCATACGAATCTCATTTCTTCAAACTTACTATGTTATTTTCAAGATTAGAAGACATATACGATAAAGAGGTGGATTTTGTTGGGGATACAACTACCTATAAGACAAATCAATTCAGGTATATCACGATAAAGAGAGTCGATTTTTCATTGAAAGACCTGTTTGAATGGGCTGGGTTGGACTTGACACATTTTGTTGATGCAATGAGCTTGGGTTTTTCAGATGTGTGTGTCTTCGGGGGTGAAAATGTCTTTCCCGACCTTTATTATCTAAATCCACTGACCCTGGGCTATTTAAGTCAATGGACAAGAGGAGACGACTCGAATACCCTGTGGTGTCTTGATGGACGTATAGACTTTAGAGGTTTGTCTTTTTACGCACAGTGGCTGATTGATGACTATCAATATTCAAAGGACATAAACGCTGAACCGAACCACACAGGATGGAATTTGGGTATTCAATCAGCAGATCCATTTGGATTAAAAAACTCTTTTATCACAGCAGAATACTCCAGGGTATCGAGATGGACATACACCTATTTTCGCCCCGTTGGAAGGTATAACTACTATGAGCTTCCACTCGGGCATCCCGATGGTCCTGGTTTTGATAAAATATCATTCAGAACGGTATATCATCTAAATAGAAACTGGGATATAATCAGCAGATTTAGTTACAGACGCAAGGGGGAGACTAATATTGAGACTCTTTGGCCAATACCAGAGATGCCAAGGGTACCGGGTACATTCTTCCCCGATAACAATTTTTTAAGTGGAGTAGTCGAGAGATCAATGGATTTTAGATTTGGCCTGAGATATTACAGACTTCCTCAGGTTTCGCTTCATACTGAGATAGGTTACTCAACGGTTGCTAATTACCAACACATAGAGGGAAAGAGAAAGGGATTTCTTGCAATCAATATGGGAATTTCGCTTAGAATATGAGGTATAAAAATAGCTAATGCCGAATGACTAATACCTAATTTTATAAGATTGAAGGAAAAAGTAAAAGATAAAAGTTTTGGTTTTATGTCGTTGCCGTTTGGTCTAATTTCCGTGATCTATATTGCCCTAATTTTCATTCTTTCGGGTATTTCGGGGGAAATTGAATTGATAAAGAGGTTTAATCCGCTTAGTCTGCTGCATATCCCCTTATATGGTTTATTAACGTTTTTTCTTATATGCACCTTCTGGCAAAAGGGCAAAAAGTTATTAATTCTTGCAATTTTTATTGCTCTTTTGGTAGCGATTTTTGACGAACTGAATCAGATTCATATACCAGGAAGAATGGCATCAGGATGGGATGTGGTGATGGATGCGGTGGGGATAGGGATGGTGATGTTATGCGTAAGGCGTAGAGCGTAAGGCGTAGAGCGTAATGCGTAAGGCGTAAAGCGAGGAACATGGGGAGTAGGGCGTAAGGCGTAGAGTGTAGGGAGTAAGGCGTAGAGTGTAGGGCGTAAGGAGTAGGGAGTAGGGAGTAAGGCGTAGGGCGTAAAGCGAGGAGGATTATGAGGGGCGATTTAAAAGGATATAAAGATTTGGATGTTTATCAATTGTCTTACAAAATGGCTATTGAGATATTTGAAGAAACAAAGAATTTTCCTAAAGAAGAAAAGTTTTCGTTGACTGACCAGATTCGCCGTTCCTCAAGGTCAATAGCGAGTAACATTGCTGAATCATGGGGTAAACGAATGTATCGTAACCATTTTGTAAACAAGCTCAGCGATAGTTATGCAGAGGCCAATGAGACCCAGACCTGGCTCGACTTTAGCCTTTCGCATAGCTATATGAATAAAGAAAGGTATGACTATTTCACTGATAATTATGACCATATAAGTCGAATGTTGTTTAATATGATGAAAAATCCTGAAAAATTTCTTTTAAAGTTATGATCTTTTATGCGATATACCATACTTTTCACATTTCTCTATTGTAGTTGCTCTTTACGCATTACTCTATACTCCTTACGCAAGATTAAATGTGCATACTGCTTACTGCATACTTAATCTGTGGGGGAAAAATCAGGTCATCTGTGGGGGAAAATTTTCGTGGATAGTTTTTCCTTGTTATTTTATCAAAGGTGTGATATAATTACAATGTAATTATATCAAGGGGATAGTAACTCAGTAGGAGGAAAATTTTATGCCCCTTTGTGGGCTTTTTTCTTGACTTTTACTACTTTTTATGATATAATTTTACCATTCATAACCTGCTTGACAGCAGTCAGGTAACCTCCGGAACAAAATTGGAAGAAATAGATTCACTCTACATGATATCCTATTTTCTATAGAGCACCCCCAACTCATAATTTGGAATAGTCTATTTCTTAAAGGGTGTTGTTATTCCAATATATTGAACAGTAGTCCAAAATTCTGGACAATAAGGAAAGTATGACTAAAAATAAAGAAATTTTGTTTGTTACTAATACCCAAAAGGTGTTATATTTTTTCCTAAATAAGTCTGGAGAAGAATTTTTGGGAAGTGAGCTGGAGGGGAAAATCGGCATCAGCAGATCTGGTATCTATTATGCGTTGAAGGAACTTACTAACGAAGGATTCTTATGTCAGCATGTAAAAGGCGATATAAGCTTTTACTCGTTGAATTATAATAATCCAGTGGTCAAGCATCTTAAGGTCTTAAAAACGGTAATAGAAATTCAACCACTTCTTGAAAAACTAAAAAAACTCTCATCAAGAATAGTCCTTTTTGGTAGCTCTTCTCGTGGAGAAACTGTCAAGGATAGCGATATAGATTTATTTATCGCGACTCATAACAAAAAGGCAATTGAAGAAGAAATTACAAAGTTTGGGTTGAAAAAAAGGATACAGGCTGTTAAAAAGACAGAGCTAGAGTATGTAGAGTTGAAAAGAAGTGATCCTGTTTTTTATGAACAGATAAATAGAGGTATTCTATTATGGGAGGAAGAGGATGAATCCTGATTTTGAAAATTGCTTGAAGAAAAACAAGATAAGAAAATTTAGCCCTGGAAAATCTCTCACAGGGAAAGAAATTGCTACTGCAGAAAGTGATATTAAAGAAGCAAAGGAATCTCTCGCAAGAAAGAAGTATAAATGGGCGACCATTCAGGCATACTATTCTATGTTTCATTCCGCAAGGGCGCTCTTATACAACAAGAATTACAGAGAGAAAAGCCATTACTGTTTGATTATTGCTTTGAAGGTTCTTTATGTAAAAACTGGTGAATTACCTATTCGTCTTGTGGAGGGTTTACAAAGAGGCAAGAACTTGCGGGAGGACGCTGATTATTACAACGAGTGGTCAAAAGCAGGATCTGAGGAGATGATAAAAATAGCCTATGAATTTTTAGAGGTCGCAAGTAGTATTGATAAACAGTAAAAGTGAACTTTGCCGAAAGAGTTAGGGATAAATAAGGCGTCCCAGTGGAATAGTTACCCGATGAAATAGTTACACAATTCACCCTGTACATTATCACTACAGGGCAAGCCATAATGTAATATAAAACCTAATTACACCCTGTTAAATAGTTAACACATCTCACAGGGCAAGTATGGCAAGCAGGACAAGTCGCATTTCACCCTGTACACTACGCTACAGGACAAGCCATAATGTAATAAAGTGAAACATTACACCCCATTAGATAGTTTACACATCTCACCATAATGAAATATAATAAACCTGATTACATATGGCAAGCAGGGCAAGTATGGCAAGCGGGATAAATAGGGTGTGAAGCGTAAGTCGTGAGGAGTAGATAAGCGATAAATACCCAAAACCGTTTAGAAGTGTTTTTCACTTTTTCAAAAATGTGGAAAGTTGTGTATTTTCCTTCTCTACAGTCAGGGTTGCAGGAACTGATTTTATGAAATTAGGAGATATAGAAATGGATTTAAAAACATTAATTTCACAAAATGAGTCAGAAATTTTGGAGTTTAAAAAAAGGTTCGATTTTGAGAAGTATCAAGGCTTCAGGGTTGTTTTTATGAAAGATATTTATTCAGAAGAATACTTGAGAGATTTAAGTTTGAATGAGAGACAAATTAGAGCGGTGATGTATCTTAAAGAAAAGGGAAAGATAACAAATAAAGATTATCAAGTTTTAAACAAAATCTCAAGAGAAACCTCTAAGATAGAATTAAACACACTTGTAGACAAAAAGATAATAGTAAAAATCGGGAAAGGAAGAGGTGTCCACTATCATTTGGGATAAATGGGTAATAAATGGGTAATAAATGGGTAATAAAGGAACACCTCAGAAATCAGGTTTGATAAAAATGGGGAGTTTTATATTGAAGGTCCTGAAAGGCCTTCTTCAGTATTTCGAAATAGTGAAAAGTTCTATATTAGATGCCAAGGGTACCAGGTACGTTCTTCCCCGATAACAATTTTTTAAGTGGAGTAGTCGAGAGATCAATGGATTTTAGATTTGGCCTGAGATATTACAGACTTCCTCAGGTTTCGCTTCATACTGAGATAGGTTACTCAACGGTTGCTAATTACCAACACATAGAGGGAAAGAGAAAGGGATTTCTTGCAATCAATATGGGAATTTCGCTTAGAATATGAGGTGTAAAAATAGCTAATGCCGAATGACTAATACCTAATTTTATAAGATTGAAGGAAAAAGTAAAAGATAAAAGTTTTGGTTTTATGTCGTTACCGTTTGGTCTAATTTCCGTGATCTATATTGCCCTAATTTTCATTCTTTCGGGTATTCCCAGTCAGATTGAATTAATAAGTAAGTTTAATCCGCTTAGTCTGCTTCATATCCCTTTATATGGTTTATTAACATTTTTTCTTATACGCACCTTCTGGAGAAAGGGGAAAAAGTCATTAATTCTTGCAATTTTTATTGCTCTATTAGTAGCGGTTTTTGACGAATTGAATCAGATTCATATACCAGGAAGAATGGCATCAGGATGGGATGTGGTGATGGATGCGGTGGGGATAGGAGGTATGGCGATGTTTTATCAAAGACTTGTAAAATATCGCAAATGACCCTGATGAAATACATACCCTGTTGAATAGCTCTGCTTCCACCATAATGTAATAAAGTGAAACATTACACCCCATTAGATAGTTTACACATCTCACAGGACAAGCATGGCAAGCAGGGCAGGCAGGGTAAACTAATTATTAATTTCTAATTTCTAATGGAAAAGAGGAAAAGGGAAATCAATTAACAATGCAAAATTAGCAATTAGCAATGCGAAATTAGTAATGCAAGTAGTAAGCTGACAACAGATGAAATTACAAGACTGTTAGGACTGCTATGGGTGTTTTTATATTGTAGCGGTATAAAAACACTTGTAGCAGAAATAATGAAATTCAAGAGGGAGGTAAAATGTGGAAGGGAATTGGTTTTAGTGCTGAGCCCTTTCTATCAATAGAGCCATTGTCTGCAAAAGAGGAACTTGAGTACTTCGTGGACAGAGAAGAAGAAATAATAGAACTTTCTTCTTATTTAGCAAGAGACCATTCTTTTAATCTCTTGATTACAGGAAAAGCCGGTATTGGTAAGACATCGCTTGTTAATAAGACCCTCTCCCGCTTTCCGACATCTCTTCGGATAAACCTTTCACAATTGGAAGAACATCAGGCTATTATGGATAGAATCGTTCTTGAAGTAGCAAAATTTGCGAAAAATTTAGGCATAAGGGAAGGAAAGAGTATTGAGGAACAACTTGTATATGAATCACGGTTGATTAAAGGTACCGCAGGAAATCTTAGTGGGGGGATACCATTTCTTAGAGGAGGAATACAAAGAGAAAAAAGAGAAGAGGAGGTTTTAAGGGAAACTCTGATTTCGAGAGAAACACTATTGGAAGAGCTTTTGGAGAAAATTATGAATAAGAGAGGATTATTGATAATGTTTTTAGACGACGCTGACCATTTACCAGAAAGCCTCCAGACAAGAATTCTTGAATCCTGTGAATCCGTTTTTGTTTCTAAGAGATGTATCTCAATCTTTGCATCAAGGAAAGAGACAGGCAAGCTCTTTGCAAGCGACGCCGATTCTGTTTACAGAGCGCGCTTCGTTGATTTTATAGAATTGAAAAACATTATAAAAAGGGACCCACGTTCAGTAGAGCAAATTTTACGTCCAAGATTTGAAAAGGTTGCATTAGATACTTACGTTTATCCGTTTACTACAGAAGCAAATCGATTCCTGAGCGATATATGTGATGGTAATATTAGAGAACTATTACGGTACGCTTCAATCATAATAGGGCAAGCAGTTCGCCAGAATGTACCCGTACCCTTGCAGGTTGAATTTGCAATGGCTGCCCTTGCAAGCAAAAATTATCTTGTTGGAGAAATAGATGAAGAATTATACCATGTGCTAAATGCATTGAAGAATAAATCTATGTCAGCATCTGATATAGAGTTCCAAACGTCTACAAGTCTTGCACGGGCAACACTTTCAAACATTTGCAATCGTCTTTGCAAAGATGGATTACTTAATAAGACCATTAACAAGAAAAAGGTATTTTACTCCATTTCACCCAAAGGGGAACATACCTTGAACATGTACGAGACCTTAAGGAGATAAAACTGTTGGAATATGAAATTGAAAAATTGATAAAACTGCTACAACTGTTTTTATATTGTAGCAGATAAAAACAGTTGTAGCAGAACTGTTTGATAAAATTGTGCATAAGGAAGGTCGTTTATAGAAAGGAGAGATGATGCGAGTACCAATTATGGACTTGAAGAGACAGTATCTTTCAATAAAGTCTGTGGACAGGTAAGAGAGAATTCAGACAGATAGGTGAGGAGGATGCAAACGGATAAGAAAAGATGCAGACTGAAGACCAGAGACAAGGGGAAAAGGAAAAAGGGAAATTGCCCACGGAGATCACTGAGTAAAAAGATAATTAAAGAATTATAAACGTTTCGTGTTTTTCGCCTGCCCCGCAGGGAGGAATGACCGTATCGGGGTGTACTTCGTGGGGGAAAAATTTGTGTAATCGATTTATAATCTGTGAAATCAGAGATTGCTGACTCTTTCAGTAATCTCCAGTTTTTTCTTGACATTCTTCAGGTTTTATGTTATAGTTTATTTATGTAGTAAACCGGATTTGGTATAAACTAATAAAGTTTACTAAAAGGTAAACTAAATAAGAGTAAACTGATGGAGTTTAAAATGTACAAGATATTTCCTGTTGGGGTCCCGGTAACGGGGAGAAATTTAATAGGGAGAAAAAAAGAGATAGAAGAAATTGGGAGATCGTTGGAGATTGGACAAAGTGTTATCATAACTGCTCCAAGAAAATATGGTAAGACATCACTCATATTTGAAATGCTGAATCAGGCAAAGGTAAAGGGTTATTTTACAGGATTAGTGGATGTATTTGGTGTACTTACAAAGAGAGAACTTGCCGAGAGAATTGTAGATTCTGTGCTTGTCAATAGACGAATCAGGCATGCAATAAAAAGGGTCAAGGAGAATATTGTCAATGCAATGAAGAGCATGGAATTTAAGCAGGTTGTCCAAGACTTTGAATTCATACTTGGGTTTTCCAATTATCAAATTGACGAGGAAGCCCTCCTGGATGAAGCATTGGACTTCCCCGAGAAATTTGCACGGAAATATGATAAAAGAGTCATCCTGGCATTTGATGAGTTCGGAGACATCTGCAAACTAGATGGCGAAGCCCTTATGAAGAAAATGAGATCTAAATTTCAATTACACCAAAACGTCACTTATATATTCTCTGGCAGTCAGGAAACCCTTATGAAAGATTTATTCACCAAGAGAAAAAGTGCTTTTTTCAGGTTCGGTAGAGTCTTCTATTTATCCGGGTTGCCAAAGGCAGATTTTAAGTCGTACATTATCAGGAGCTTCAATCGAGAGGGAGTCGAGATAGATGAATCCTGTGTAGATGATCTTTTGTATAAGACAGATGGTCACCCCTATTATACGCAACTTGTCTGTCAATTATGCTATCTAAATGTAAAAAGGGGGAAAGAGAGGGTTGCATCAAGAGAAATGGAAGAGGCATATAAGAAGGCGATATTACTTGAGAGACCATATTTCGAAGAAATGGAAATATCTTTGATGGAGAATAAATACCAATTACTCCTTGTCAGACAACTTGTTTATGACGAGGGATCTGCATATAAGGTAAAAGGGATAGATAAACAATACATTTATAAGTTGATTGTTGCATTACAGAAAAGGGGGATAATCAAAAGAATTGATAGGGGAAAATATACCCTCACCGACCCTTTATTCAAAAGTTATCTGGAACTAAGAAACGAGAAGTAGGAAGTGATGAGTAGGGAAAAGGGAAATTGCCCACGAAGGACACCCCGATATAGTCGTTCCCCATTAAATATTGCTTCGCATTTAACGGGATAAACCTCCCTACGGGGCAGGCGGAAATCACTAAATTAAAAGATAGAATTAAATTAAAAGATATAAGGCCCACAGAAAACATGGAGTGCACTAAAAAATAAAGAAATTAAAGAGTTATAAGAATTCCGTGAATTTCGTGGGAAAGAGATGGCCCACGGAGTACACCCCGATATAGTCATTCTTCCCTACGGGGCAGGCTGAGTTCACTGAAAATAAAGAAAATAAATTCCGTGTGTTCCGTGATCTTCGTGGGAGAAAAATCAGGTCATCTGTGGGAGATAATAGCTCAGTGGGAGAATATTTTTGTGGGCTTTTTTCTTGACTTTCTTGCGAAATTATAGTATAATGCATTATACAAAATAGTATAACAACAATTACTATAATGAAAAATCCCTTCAAATATGGTGAAATTGTAAGTGGTGAATACTTCACCGACAGGAAGAAAGAGATAAGGGATATAACTGAGTGTATTAAGGCTTCTCAGAATATGTTCATTTACTCCTACAGGCGGATGGGCAAGACATCACTAATTAAAAATGTCCTGTCTCTGTTTAAAGACAAGATAACTCCCATTTATATAGACTTGGAAAAGTCGCCGACCATAAATCACTTTCTTAAGGATTATTCTGCTTCAATAAGTCAGCATTTTCTTGGCACAAAGGAGAGATTGAAGGAGATCGCCTCTTTCTTCAAGCGAGTTATTCCAAGTTTTGAACTTTCTGAGGGAGGATGGAAGGTGTCTTTTGACTTTTCAAGAACCACAGCAGGTATTGAAAAGGCGTTGGATGAGGTGATTGAAATACCCCAAAAGATTGCAGAAAGGTACAAAAGGCATGTTGTCGTGGTTTTTGATGAGTTTCAGGAGATAGAGCAATATAACGGTAAAGTATTTGAGAAGAGGTTAAGGGCGTCTATTCAGCATCAGAATGATGTATGTTATATCTTTATAGGTAGTAAGACCCATATAATTCTTAATATGTTTACCAATCCTGAGAGGGCGTTTTTCAGGTCTGCTATGGTTTATCCCCTTGATTATATCCCGGATAATGAACTAGTAGAATTTATACAAGGTCGTTTCGGTTCAACAGGCAAAGATGTTTCTGAATCATCGGCAAAAAGGATTGTTCAACTCTCTAACAGAAGTCCCTATCATATACAACTACTTTGTTTCCATATCTGGTTAGTAAGTGGAAAGAAGATAGACGAAACACAGATTGATAAGGCACTTGACGAGGTTTTGAGCGCTCAGAATGAGTTGTATTACAGTTGGTATGATTCGCTCTCGTTGTATCAGAAGGCCGTCCTTTTGGCACTTTCGCAGGAGAGGGAGATATTTTCCCAGGATGTAATACTGACCTATGGATTGAAAAATCCCTCTACAACTCAGGCATCGGTGAAGGCACTGTTGAGGAATAATCGGATTATAAAGACAAAAGAGGGATATGACATCTTCGATCCATTCTTTAAGTTATGGCTGATGAAGAGATAATGGCCCACGAAGGACACCCCGATATAGTCGTTCCTCCCTACGGGGCAGGCGGAGATCACTAAATTAAGTAAATAAAAGACAAAGAATAATAGAAGATTAAAAGATGGCCCACGAAGGAGATAGGGAAATTGCCCACGGAGTACACTAAGTTCACGAAAGATATAAATTAAAAAGAAAAAGAAATAAAAGAATTGTAAGATTTTCGTGCATTCCGTGAATTTCGTGGGAAAGAGATGGCCCACGGAGTACACTGAGTTCACTGAAAATAAAGAAAAGAAATTTCGTGCATTCCGTGTATTTCGTGGGGAAAGTTTTTTTGTCTTTAGTGGGGGAAAATTTTCGTGGGCAGTTTTTTCTTGACTTCTTTTAGATTTTATGATATTATTTGTGTAGTAAACTAGATATATATATGTTCGATGTTGCGGTTATAGGAGCTGGACCCATAGGTTGTTACACTGCATACCAACTTGCTGACAAGGGATTTGATGTGCTGTTGTTAGAGGAGGATGATGAGGTTGGAAGGAATGTTGTTTGCACCGGAGTAATTGGTAAGGAGGCATTTGAACGATTTAATATTCCTAAAGATTCTATAATTGCCAAGATAAATAGACTCCTTTTTGTTTCACCATCTAATATTCACCTTGAGTATATACACCAGGATGAGCTTGCATATGTTGTGAATAGATACAGGTTCGATAAGGGGATTTTTCAACTGGCATTAAGTAGAGGGGTTGAGGTCAAATTGGGAGAGGGTGTACAAGATATAAGAGAAGAGGGGGATAGGGTCGTATTACAGACAGACAATAGCATATATAGAGCTAACACTGCTGTTATTGCTACTGGTGTAAACCCCGCACCCTGCCCTACTTCGCGGAGTAAGGCTGGGGAAGGACGAGATGTTATGAGGTGCGGGGTAAATTACGAGCTACAACGTTCAGCAGGGATGGGAATAGTTAAAAATTTCCTGATGGGGGCGCAGATTAATTTACCTGAATACCGAACATATGAAGAGTTATCTACTGCGAATTCAACGGTTGAGATACATACTGGACGGAGGATTGCACCAGGTTCATTTGGGTGGGTTGTGCCATCAAATGGAAGTGTTAGAGTTGGTGTGATGACTGAGAAAAATCCAAAATATTGGCTAAAGAAATTCATTGAAAATAGATTGAATCAAGTAATTTCTAATGACGATGGATTTAGAGAGAAACCCATTGCATTTGGTTCCATTGAAAGGAGTGTAAGTGGTAGGATACTTGCAGTAGGAGAGGCTGCTGGACAGGTAAAGACAACAACAGGTGGAGGAATATTTTATGGGCTTTTAGGTTCTGAAATAGCAGTGAATATGCTTATAAAAGCTATCAAGACTGGGAATATGGATTATCTTACAGAATATGAGCAGAGATGGAGAGGAATGCTCGAGGAAGAGATATTTATGGGATGGCATATAAGAAAGTTGGCTAAGAAAATAGATGATGAGACACTTGATAGGCTATTTAAACGGTTCAAGAGAGGAAAGTTCCTTGCAATGAGGATAATAAGACGGATAAATTTTGAATATCATGGAGCCCTTTTAGCTTTTTGCCTAAAGGCGTTTGGAGGAATAATTAAGTGATGATAGACTACAGACAGCAGACCACAGACCGCAGACTACAGACCGCAGACTACAGACCGCAGACTGCAGACTACAGACCACAAACCACAGACTACAGACCGCAGACTACAGACCACAGACTAAGGACTAAAAAATTAATTAATAAAGGAAGGAGGAGGATTATGGGAAGGGATTATAGGAAGATTAAGGCATGGAAATTAGCAGATGAACTGGCAGTCTTAATATATAAGTCAACAGGTGATTTTCCAAAGTCTGAAATCTATGGACTTACTTCTCAAATAAGGAGAGCAGCGGTATCTGTAGCTGCAAATATAGTAGAAGGAGCATCACGCAAAACAAAACTTGATTATTCCCATTTTTTATATATTTCAAGAGGTTCATTGGCTGAGGTTGGATATTATATACATCTTTCGAGAAGATTGGACTTCATTGATGACAATAAGTGTACTAAATTGGGTAGGTTGCAACAAGAAACTGCTGCTACACTTTATGGATTGATAAAGTCTGTAGAAAGTGAAACTTGAAAAAAAACCTTATATTTTTAGTCTATGGTCTGTGGTCTGTAGTCTGTTGTCTAAGCTTATCAACGGGGGTATTATGATAAAGGGAAGTAGGTTATTAATATTACTTGTGTTATTGTTTGCTACAATTTCTTTTGCTCAAGAGGGAATACAGGGGGGTGCACAGTTTTATGTATATCCAGGTGATGTGGGGGAGCTTCAGATTAAGGTTCAGATATGGGGACAGGTCCGAATGCCCGGGATGTATCAGGTGCCAAAGAGTATGGATGTAGTAGGACTTATGTCTCTTGCCGGAGGACCGACTGAGGATGCAAACCTTTCGGCAGTGAGGATTGTACGCACAGCACCTATATCTGATGTCCTTAAGGTAGATATACAAGGTTATACACGTTCCGCATCAATAGAATCCATACCAATACTTGAGGCTGGTGATATGGTGATTATTCCTGAAAACCCATATCATAAATTTGAAAGGTTTGTAAGGGTAGTAGCACAAATTGCCATAATAGCGCAGGTGTATAATGTGTTGTTTGGAGAATGAGATAGTTAGTAAACAGTATGCACTATGCAGTAAGCAGCAGGTTGCTAAATATAATGCACTAAGGAGTGAAAAGTGGGATATAAAGGATATAGAGACTTAAAGGTATTTAAATTATCATATAAATTAGCTATGGAGGTATTTGTAATAACAAAATTATTTCCCAAGGAAGAGAAATATTCGTTAACCGATCAAATAAGAAGGTCGTCTCGAGGTGTGCCTGCCAATATAGCAGAAGGATGGAAAAAAAGAAGATATCCAAAAATGTTCATCAGTAAGACAATCGACGCCGCTGGTGAAGCAGGTGAAACAGAAGTATGGCTTGATTTTTCGTTGGATTGCGGCTATATTAATCAAGAAAAATATGATTATTTTATCGAAGGATATGATGAGGTAAACCGGATGCTTTATGGAATGATAGGGAAGCCAGAGAGTTTCTGTGGAAGTTAGTGCTTAGTACATACGGCTTACTGCTTAGTTAATATCTGAAGTCTATTATCTAATCCGGGGGGGAAATATGGAAGGGGAGCAGGAACAAGTATCTTTAGAGGATTATTTGAGAATTCTCTTTGAAAGAAAGTGGATAATCTTGGGTGTTTTCCTGGCAATTGTTATCTCAACTGCTGTGTTTACATTCAGACAAGAGCCTATATATGAGGCAACATGCACCATAATGATAGAACCAGAGACCCGACAGGAGGACATATTTCAACTTGGTTATCCAACTGCGGTGAATATCGAGAACTACACAGAGATTTTGAAATCGGTTACTATAGCTGAACACACAATTAAGAAAGTAGAAGGTACTGGTTTTTCTATATTAATGTCAGTAAATCCGGTGGTTGCACTTATTGGCAGGTTAGAGGTTTCGCCTGTGAGGAATACTGATATATTGAAGATTTCTGTTAAGGGTAAGACACCTGATGAGGCATCTGTGCTTACAAATACAATTGCAGATGTCTTGATTGAGTTAGAACTTGCTACTTCCAGAAAGGAATATAGCGAGCAAAGGCATTTTTTAGAGGAGCAGATGCCAATCGTTAAAGATAGGTTGGCAAGTGTAGAAGGTCAATTGAAGAGGTTCAAGGAAAGGACAGGTTTGGTTGATTTATCTGAGGAGACGAGGCAACTTACAGAAAAGTTGCTTGATTTTGATAAGTTGTATGGTCAGGTAGAAAGTGAACTTGAATATCAAAAATCGAGATTAGCTTCTTTTGAAGTAAACCTTGAAGAGACACAGAGAACACTTATAGAGAAGATATCACAGATATCATCACCATATATTCTTGAATTGCGAAGCAGGCTTGTAGAATTAGAGACGACTTATTCTATGTATTTAGTACAGGGATTACCAAAGGGCAACCCAAAACTTATTAGTTTAAGAAAGAGTATTGATGAGACAAAGATAAAACTCATCGAGGAGACCAATAAGATAAAGGATGTAGAAATCCCCACACTCGACCCATTATCCTACTCCCAAAAGCTCGTAGACGAGATAGTCACTTTAAGGATTAATGTATCCGCAGGAGAGACAAGGTTGAATGTTCTTGGAGATGCAATTAAGGGTTATGAGGAACGATTGAAGAGATTGCCAGCACACGAACTTCAGTTGATAGAACTCGAAAGGGAAAGAGAAATAAATGCAAATACCTATAAACTTTTAATGGAGAGGTATGAGGAAGTAAGAATTGTTGAGGCGGGTAAGATATCCAATGTAAGGATTATCGATAGAGCCAGGCCGCCAGGGAGTCCTGTATCCCCGAAAAAGAGATTGAACCTTATATTATCGATTATTATAGGACTTTTGGTTGGAGTTGGTGGTGCATTTGTGCTGGAATACACTGACAATTCGATAAAAACACCAAAGGACATAGAGAGATATGCAGGTCTTCCAATTATCGGTTCAATACCAATGCTGAAAAGAAAAGATAATAACAAACCAATTCTTATCACTGATTTATCGTCGAGGTCAACTCTTCGGGAGGCATTAAGGGGAATAAGAACAAACTTGAAGTTCATAAATCCTGATAAACCAATAAAGACATTACTTGTAACATCTCCAATTCCCCAGGAGGGTAAGACTTCGGCAGCAGTGAACCTTGCAATAACGTTATCTCAACTTGGTTTGAAAACACTTATCATAGATGCTGATATGCGAAAATCGGCTGTATACAAGTTTTTAGATATCGAGGGCAAAACTCTTACAGAGTATCTTGTATCTGGTGGCGACATTGAATCGATTATTCATTCGACTGATATTGATAACGTGAGTGCTATAATATCGAAGAGCCCACCACCTAATCCATCAGAGTTATTAGGTTCTGAAAAGATAAAAGACTTGCTTTCAGATTTAAAAGAAAAATTTGATTTTATTTTAATAGACAGTCCACCTGTGCTTACATGTACTGATGCTGCAGTCGTTGCCTCTTTTGTAGATGCTGTTTTGATCGTTGTGAAGTCACATAAAACTCCAAGAAATGCACTTGTGCAGACAAAGGATATAATGGAGCGTGTAAGGGCAAAGATTGCTGGAGCAGTATTAAATATGGTACCAACGGGTCGCAGTTCCTTTGGTTATTACCGTTATTACCATTACTACCACTATTATTCCTATCATCCGTATACTGAGGAGGAAAGGAATGCGTAGGGCGAAAGGCGTCCCAGTGGAA
>JAGMCL010000011.1 GCA_023129165.1 Caldifarciminota bacterium
AAGGTAGGTATAATCATAGTAAGCATAAATATAAGTACACCTATTGCAACGATGAATATAACTGCTGGATATGCCATAGCCATTTTTATCTTTCGCTGTATTGCAAGTGACTTGTCGAACCAGCTGGCAAGATTTTCAAGACCCTGTCCTAAAAACCCACCCTCTTCACCTGCCCTCACCATCGCCACATAAAGTTGTCCGAAGACATCTATTTTTCTGCCAAATGCATCATACAGAGATAATCCTGACTCAACACTCTCCGCAATACCAGTTATAACTGCCTGAAACTTCTTCTTTGTTAACTGCTCTGCTAATCCCTTCAAACATCTTACAACAGGAACACCTGCCTTCACCATAACGCCGAACTGTCGTGTAAATGTTGCTATATCTTTTAAAGTTATCCTTTCAAACATAGAAATATCCTTTTTTAATTTTGGAGTGCTGTGACCACGTTTACCCTATAGAGGAATACTCAACAGGGTCACAGCGGTGGCCCTTTTGGAGTGCTGTGACCGTGTCACAGTGGTGCATCAACACGGTTGATGCACTCCATAAAACACTCCGTAATAAAATACTTAGCCGTTACCCAGCATTGTTTTAAGTTCCCGTTCATCAGTAGTATAGTTTAATGCCACAGAACGTTTTACTCTATCATCTTTGACAAGCTTGGCAAGACCCATATTAAATGTCTGCATATTATGTTTCTGACCTGCCTGGATAACGCCGTATATCTCATGTTCCCTTCCTTCTCTTATCATTGTGCGAACTGCAGGTGTAGCTATAAGTATCTCAACTGCAAGCACAAGCCCCCCGTTTTTCCCTGGTAGGAGTGCCTGGGCAAAAATCGCCTGTAATGTACTAGAAACCTGTGTCCTGACCTGTCTCTGTTGAGCAGAAGGAAATACGTCTATTATCCTTTCAATCGAGCTCACAGCTGAATTTGTGTGAAGAGTTGAAAGCAAAAGATGTCCTGTCTCTGCAGCCGTAAGGGCAAAGCTAATAGTTTCTATATCCCTCATCTCACCAACCAATATAACATCAGGGTCTTCTCTCAGGCAGTATTTGAGAGCATTCGCAAAGGATTTTGTATCGTATCCTACCTCTCTTTGATGCACCATAGCCCTTTTATGCTCGAATACATACTCAATCGGGTCCTCAATTGTTATTATGTGACACGCCCTCTCGTTATTTATTCTCTGAACCATCGACGCAAGGGTAGTAGATTTACCTGAGCCAGTAGCACCAGTAACGAGCACAAGCCCTTTAGGTTTCCTGGTAAGCTCCTTCGTCATTTCAGGTAGACCCAACTCCACAAATGATGGTATCCTTGATGGAAGAAATCTTAGAGCGCAGGCTATATTACCTCTCTCAATATATGCATTTCCCCTGAATCTTGCCTCTCCGTCTCTACCAAATGAAAAATCGATTTCATGTTGATGTTCAAATCTCGCTTTCTGTTCATCAGTAAAAAGAGAATATGTGAGTTCCTTTACAAGCTCTGGTGTAAGAACTACTGACTCAGAATTTACTAACCTTTGAGCAATTCGAAATTGTGCTGGAAGCCCAACGGTTATATGTAGGTCCGTTGCCTCCCTCATAATCATTTCATCAAGTAGTGATTCTATGTCGATCATTCCTGCTCCTTTGTTATTCGAACGACCTCTTCGAGTGTTGTCAAACCATTCTTGAATTTATCTATTGCAGCATCTCTTAGTGTAGTCATACCTTCTTTTTTCGCCAGTTCTCTTAATTCATCAATAGATTTACGCTTAACTATCATCTCCCTCATTAAAGGGGATATATACATTATCTCGTAGATACCCTCTCTTCCCTTATAACCTGTATTATTGCAGTAAGGACATCCCTTACCTTTATAGAATACATTTCTATTGAAAAGGGATGGGTCTAATCCAGCTTTTTCAATGATATCCATTGAAATCTCAACTTCCTCTTTGCACTTTTCACATATCTTTCTAAGGAGTCTCTGAGCCATGATAAGAACCAGAGAAGAAGAGATAAGATAGGTCTCGAGACCCATATCCTGCAATCTGGTTATCGCAGAAGGTGCGTCATTCGTGTGAAGTGTTGATAAGACAAGGTGACCGGTAAGAGACGCCTTTATAGCTATATCCGCTGTCTCTTTATCTCTTATCTCACCAACCATTATCACATCTGGGTCCTGACGTAGGAAAGACCTCAATGCATATGCAAATGTAAGACCTATTTTCTCCCTGATGGCTACCTGATTTACACCTGGAAAGTCAAATTCCACTGGGTCTTCAATTGTCATAATGTTTATATCTGGACGATTAATACGCGTGAGTGCAGAATACAGGGTTGTGGTCTTGCCAGACCCGGTTGGTCCTGTTACAAGCATGAGACCATAGGGAAGATTAATAGTCTCCTTAAATCTCTGCAATGCAGTTTCATCCATTCCAAGACTCTCCATATCAAGAGGAACTGCTGCCTTATCGAGTATCCTCATTACAACCTTTTCCCCATATATAGTAGGAGTAGTTGATACCCTTAAATCCACTGTCCTACCCTGATATTTAACCATTATACGACCATCTTGTGGAATCCTGTGTTCGGCAAGGTCAAGGTTAGCCATCACTTTAACTCTTGATGATATAGCTCTCCTTAATCTCCACGGAGGTGAAGGAAGTTCAAGTAGTTTGCCATCGATACGAATTCTCGCCCTGATAAAACTTTCATAGGGTTCGATATGTATATCACTTGCAGTCTTTAATATTGCCTCTCTGATAAGACTATTTACATATCGGACAACCGGTGCTTCTTCTGCCAGGACAAGCAAATCCTCAGCACCCTGGTCTTCTTTATCTGTTTCTACAAGCTCGAGTTCAGAAGTTTTTGTCAAATCACTGATAATTGAGGAAATGCTCTCAACCTCACCATAGTAACGAGTAATTGCATCATCAAAGTCCTTCTGTTTGGCTGTAAATGGCTCGATTTCATAACCAGTTATGAATCTGAGATCAGTTAAAAGTAGTGTATCCGATGGGTCATTCACAATTACATCAAGTACCCTACCTCTTTTTTTAATTGGTAAGCACCTGCGTGCTCTGGCAAAGTCTGAAGGTATAAGACTTATGATATCCTCAGGAATCTTAATCTCGGATATATCAATAGTGGACCAGCTAATTTCTTTTCTACTTTCCTTCTTTTCTGTATCTGCTTTTTCCATTATAGACCCCTAATATCCAAAACTTAGTTCACAAGTTCATTTTAATATTCTTTATAAGACATTATAACACCTTTTTTTATTTTTGTCAAGGTTTTTTTAGACATATTTTTTGGCCATAATCTGGAAAAGTGAAATATGTCTCTCTATACAATATAATACAAAAAAACGAAATTGTCAAGAAAAAAATTAAAAAAAATAAAACATCAATAGTATTGTTCTACTTTACACAAACCCAGAGTCAAACATACTCTTGTGATACTCTATTAAAATTCTATTATAAATTTTTACTATAAACCTGAAATTTTCATTTATTTGCGAGGGTAGTTGTTGTATGCCATAAGTATTTTTTCCCCGTAGGTATACACTTCTAATTTTTACATTAAATATCGAAGTTCACTATATAACCTGAACAATTCGAAACTCTTTCTGCCAGCTTCTGGGTAAAAACCATATATTATTTAGGTATTATATGTATATCACAACAGAAATATGTTTATATTATGAATAAGTTATATTATAATACCCATTAATCTTTATTATATAAAGATAAAAAAAATTATTTAAATATGGGCCATATTCTGGATAACTATAAAAAGCTAATTTTTACACCTAATGCTCTTTTTTAAGTTTATCTATTACCTCATACATAGTTGATATTTCAAAAGGCTTTTTAATAAAATCAATAGCTCCTATTTGAAGTGCCCTATCCTTGGCTTTGGCATCTGCACTCGCAAAAAGTATCTTCGCAGATGGATCAATTTGTAATATCTCGACTGATGTCTCAATACCATCCTTTCTTGGCATACGATGGTCCATAATTACCAGATCTGGTCTTTTATAAGACAATATAAGATTACGATAAATACGCAGTGCCTCTACTCCATCATAGGCATCACTAACTACACAATCCCCGTGGAGTTCGAATATATCCCTCAAAAGTTCGTGAAGTACTGGTTCATCATCTACAATTAATATATTCATAATCTTTCTGGAGTGCCTGCCTGCGGTAGGCAGGCTGTGACCGTGTTTGCCCTGTAGAGGAATACTCTAGGGGGTCACAGTGGTGCCCCGCTATGGCGGGGC
>JAGMCL010000110.1 GCA_023129165.1 Caldifarciminota bacterium
CCGATATCATCAATTATTTACTGTTATCTAACATAACAATTAATAATTTAGTGTAGAATGTTTTACAATCGCCTTAATTTTTATTATGAAAAACGAAAAATCCAAAAAAGTAGCCAAAACTAAAGGTCTTCACATAAGTGAGATATACAGGCTTGAAAAGAAGGGTAAACATGAGTTCCCTCTGTTTTTAGCAAGAATAGCTGCGGGATTCCCCTCACCTGCTGATGACTTTATAGATAAAAAATTGGACCTCAACGAATTTCTTATAAAACATCCAGCAGCCACCTTCTTTGTTCGGGTTGATGGAGATTCTATGATTGATGCTGGTATTCATTCAGGAGATATTCTTATAGTGGATAGAGCACTGGAAGCATCCAATAACAAAATTGTAATCGCTGTATTAGATGGAGAACTTACAGTAAAGCGAATACATAAAATAAAAAATAAACTATACCTCATCGCTGAAAACCCGAGTTTTGAGCCAATAGAGGTCAATGAGGAGATGAACTTTGAGGTCTGGGGTGTAGTAACTCATGTCATCCATTTAGTTTAAGGTGTAACAATGAAAGATATATTCGCACTGGTAGATTGCAATAACTTCTATGTTTCCTGTGAGAAGGTGTTTAATCCTAAGTTAGATGGAAAGCCTGTAGTAGTTTTATCTAATAATGATGGTTGTGTAATTGCCCGCTCAAATGAGGCAAAGGCACTTGGTATAAAAATGGGTTTCCCTGCATTTAAATATAAGGATTTATTGAAAAAACACAGTGTTGTTGTCTACTCCACTAACTATCCTCTATATGCTGATATGTCCCAACGTGTAATGAATACACTAGCACAATTTACTCCTAATATGGAAATTTATTCAATAGACGAAGCCTTTTTATCACTAACCGGCTTTACTTCAAAAAATTTAATAGACTATGCAAAGAGTATCAAAGGTACTGTTAAGAAGTGGACAGGGATTCCTATAACAATAGGAATAGGACCCACCAAGACACTTGCAAAGACTGCCAGTAAACTTGCAAAAAAAGACCCTCAATATGATAGTGTGTTAGATATAACAAATCACCCAAATTTTGATAATCTTCTTGATAGTATAGATGTAGAAGATGTATGGGGTGTCGGACGCCAGTATAAAAAGTTTCTAAACCGACATGACATCTATACTGCTCTACAGCTTAAAAATGCACCACTTGAGTGGATTAAAACAAATATGACTGTAGTGGGTTTTCGTACTGTTAAAGAATTGCGTGGTACATCCTGTATCACCTTAGAGGAAATACCAGCAGCTAAGAAAGGTATCATGTGTACACGTTCTTTTGGAAAGGCAATTGAGTCTTTAGAAGAATTAAAAGAAGCAGTTGCTTCCTTTGTTTCACGCGCATCTGAGAAATTGCGTGACCAGCATTCAGTAACCTCTTTTATACAGGTTTTCATTATGACAAATCCTTTTAAAGATGAACATCAATACGTAAATTCAGCATCTGTCCGTCTTCCAATACCTACTTCATATACATCAGAACTTATAAACCATTGTAATCAAAAACTGGATATAATATATAAACCCGGTTACCTCTATAAAAAGGCAGGTGTAATTTTTGACGGTATTATACCAGAAGATAAAATACAACTACATCTCTTTAGAAAGTCAGACCTTGATAGGAATCGTAAATTGATGAAGACCGTTGATTATATAAACACTAAATGGGGAAGGAACACTATTCAATGTGCCTCAAGCGGGATTCAGAAAAAATGGAAGATGCGCCAGTCCAAATTATCATCTCGATTTACAACAAGATGGAATGAAATCCTTGTAGTAAAGGTTTCTTAAGCAAAATAGTAAATAATCCGAACTCATCCCTCAATTCCAGAAGGAAGGGTGAAATTTATTGCTATTACTCTGAATAAACTCAGTAGTTGTATCCCATCGTACAAAAGGAAAACAATGAGGTTCAAATGAAAAAAAGTATAGTAGATATATTATTTAGAGACCGTATTAGTTTCGTTTTCTGGCTGTTTCTATTCCCTATTCTCCTTTTTCAGTCTTCTGAATGCCAAAATATCGAAAATATAACACCGCCTATAGCAAAAATTATACCTAAAGTTGATAGTATGTATGAGGATATTAGGATAGACAATTACTTCTGGTTGAAAGAAAGAGATAATCTTAAAGTAATTGAATATCTTCATGCAGAAAATAATTATACAAAGGCTATGATGAAACATACAGAGGAATTCCAGGAAAAATTATACAAAGAACTATTAGGTAGAATAAAAGAAACTGATATGTCTGTACCTGAAAAAATAGATAATTATTACTATTATATACGAACAGAAGAAGATGAACAGTATCCTATCTACTGCCGTAAAAAAGAGAAACTGGATTCCCCTGAAGAGATACTTCTTAATTTAAATTTACTCTCAGTCGGATATAATTACTACAACCTCGGTATATACAAAATAAGTCCCAACCATCAACTCCTGGCATACTCAATAGATACAACCGGTTCTGAGCTTTATACTCTCTATATTAAAGATCTAAACACAGGAGAACTATTAGAGGATATTATATCAAACATTGGTTACTCTTTTGCATGGGCTAACGATAATAAGACCTTTTTTTATACATTAGTGGATAAAGCAAAACGTCCGTATAAGCTTTACAGGCATTTATTAGGATGTAACACCGAGGAAGACATTGAGGTTTACCATGAGAAGGATGAAAAATTCTGGCTTTACATATATAAAACAAAAAGCAGAAACTACCTCCTGATGGAATCATCAACCCATACTACCTCAGAGATAGCCTATTTAGATGCTAACAATCCAACATTAACCTTTAAAATAGTTCATCCGCGGAAATTTGAAATGAAATATTATTTATATCATCATAATGATAAATTTTTCATCCTGACCAATTATGATGCTAAAAATTTTAAACTTATGGAAACATCCGTGATAAATCCATCTAAAGAAAACTGGAAGGAGGTTATTTCACATCGTGATTCTGTGATGCTCGAAGGTGTTGATGTCTTTAAAGACTATCTTGTAGTTTATGAAAGGGAAAAGGGTCTTGAGAATATTCACATAACAGATTTAGTGAATAATGAAACATATTATGTTGATTTTCCTGAACCAGTATATACATTTTGGTCTGGCAGGAATAGTAACTATAATAGCAATCTGCTACGCTATACTTATATGTCACTTGTAACTCCGAAATCTGTTATTGATTATAATATGAGTACAAAAACTCAGGAATTGAAAAAACAATATGAGGTTCTTGGTGGTTATGAATCATCAAATTACCAATCAGAAAGAATATTTGTACAGGCTAAAGATAGCACAAAAATTCCAATTTCTCTTGTTTATAGAAAAGGAATGCTTAAGAACGGTAATAATCCACTCTTATTATGCGGATATGGGGCATATGGAGAAAACATGGAACCATATTTCTCATCAAATAGATTAAGCCTGTTAGATAGGGGATTTATATTCGCTATAGCTCATGTTAGGGGTGGTGGTGAGATGGGGAAATTCTTGTATGAACAGGGTAAATTATTAAATAAAAAGAACACATTCACTGACTTTATAGCCTGCTCAGAATACTTGATAAAAAAAGGATATACATCAAGCGATAAACTTATAATATCAGGTGGGAGTGCTGGAGGACTTTTAGTTGGTGCTGTTATAAACATGAGACCAAACTTATATAAAGCGGTAATTGCTGATGTACCCTTTGTGGATGTTCTAAATACTATGCTTGATCCAACTCTACCTCGTACTATACTTGAATATGAAGAATGGGGTAATCCAAACGAAGAAGAATACTATGACTATATTAAATCATATTCTCCATACTATAATGTCGAAGCTCAGTATTATCCCAATATACTGATTAATGCAGGTTTTTATGATACAAGGGTATCTTACTGGGAAGCAGCAAAATGGACTGCAAAATTGAGGGCAATGAAAACAGATAACAATATTCTTCTGCTCAAAACAAATATGGGTGCCGGTCATATGGGCTACTCTGGTAGGTATGATTATCTTAAAGACAAAGCCTTTGACTATGCATTTATTCTGGATATATTTGGAATAAACGATTAGGGTTATTGGTTATCGGTTAAATGTTGAATGTGAAATGTTATATGTTAAATGTTTAATGTAGGAGCCCCGCCTTTGGCGGGGCGATTAGTGAAGGCTGAAGAGACAAGAGCGAAAGTCATCGGTTATCAGTAATCAGTAAATAAAAAAAACTTTGTGCCTTTGTGTCTTGGTGGCATTAGAAGAAATGTTGAATAGTTGATTTATGAATCAGGAAAAACAATATACTAACAAAATAAATAGAAGCATAATTGGTTCTTTTTACAAGGCTTTTAAAAGTTTTATAATAATAACACCAATGTTACTTGGAGTTATTCTGCTATTAGGACTATTTAGGGTATTCGTTTCAAAGGAGATGATTTCTTCTGTATTTACTGGTAATATAATACAGGACACCCTTATTGGTTCAATAGTTGGAAGTATCTCAGCTGGCAATCCAATAACCAGCTATATAATAGGAGGAGAGCTCTTAAAAGGAAATGTAAGCCTATTCGCAGTTACAGCATTTATAGTAACCTGGGTTACAGTTGGTGTTATCCAGCTTCCCTTTGAGATATCTGTTCTTGGAAAACGCTTTGCTTATATTAGAAACATTACAAGTTTTATATTATCCATTCTGGTTTCGATTTCAACAGTATTGACACTATCAATGATTCAATAAAAGAAATAAAATCTTCAAAATGCATACAAAAGAAATAGAAAAAAATAAGAAAAGAAAAAAGGATAAAAACTATGGGTTCTATTTTTTAGGTTTAGTTATTCTTTTACATCTTATTCTCTTTCTTTTTAAACCAGAAGGAATACAAGCTTCCTTTAAAGCAAGCGCGAATTTGATTATTAAAATAATTCCGATATTAGTACTTGTTATAATCTTCATGGGAGTGGTGAACTTTTTTGTAAGTCCAAAGGTTATATCGAAGTATGTTGGTAAAGGGTCAAAATTCACAGGGTGGATTTTAGCTATATTCATAGGTATAGTTAGTCATGGACCTATATATGTCTGGTTTCCTCTATTGAAAGAACTCAAAAGTAGAGGAATGAGAAGTGGTTTAGTTGCAGTCTTTCTATATAACAGAGCAATAAAAATTCCACTTCTCCCGCTGATGGTTCACTACTTTGGTCTAAAATATGTTTTAATTTTACTGATATATATGATAATTGCATCAGTTATTGAAGGAAAAATCATTGAAATGTTAAGGGTTTAGCAAAAAGAAGAGGACATATGTTGATAGATTATCATATTCATATAGAAAAGACACCTTATTCAAAAAAACGTTTGATTCAATACTTAGAGGTAGGATTTAAAAGAGGTGTAAAAGAGTTCTGTATAACTGAACATATTCACCAGTTCAGAGAGGTAAAATCTTCATTACTGAAGTCAGTCAGAAAAATGGTAAAGACTGATATTGTTGATACCTGGTTGTATGAACACTTTACTCAATCAGTGGAAGAATATATAAATTTCATTGAATCTATCAAAAAAGAGGGATACCCTATCAAAGTGGGATGTGAAGTTGATTATTTTGAGGGAGAGGAGAAGTGGATTCAATCATTCATAGAAACTTATCCCTGGGATTTTATTCTTGGTTCAGTACACTGGATAAAGGGATTACCAGCCTCTATTGACAATCCAGATTATATGAATCTATGGAAAGATAAGGTGGACAATACTTATAAAGCCTATTTTTCTCTTATTAAAAAAGCTGTACTAAGTGGTCTCTTTGATGCTATCTCTCATCTTGACCTGGTAAAACTATTCGGATTTCGACCCACAGTTGATATTCATGATCTTATAGAAGACACTATCGCTACCATGACTGACAAAAACATAGGCACTGAGTTAAATACAGCTGGACTGAGAAGACCTGTTAATGAAATGTATCCAAGTATGGAAATCCTTAAATTGTGTAAGAATTATGGAGTATTTATAACCCTGGGTTCAGATGCTCATCGTCCAGAAGATGTTGGTAAAGATTTTGATAAAGCCTTGATAATTTTGAAAAATGCAGGTTATGACAAACTATCGACATTTGAAAATAGACAGCGCAGGAATGTACCTATTTTTTAAGGGGGATGGTAACATGGAATGATGGAAAGAATTATACGATGATATGAGGATGAGGGAGATTTTTGAGAATATCCTAAAAGGAAGAACTGAAGCCCAGGTAGACTTTAACGTATAATATGGTTTAACTTTTATCTCGGTTAATTCATCAAGGACTTGTTCTAACTGTAGGTGATGGAATAAACGAAATAGATGTATCTGCGAAGATATATGATGAAATTGTTCTCGATTCATAAAATATCTCTTCTTTTCTTATTCCTCTGGAAATACCAAATACAAGACAGAAAATTACAATAATCGCAGCAAAAACATAAGCGGGGACTGGTCTCCTCAAGACCTGTATTATCTTTAGTTCATGTGGCTTAAACTCGGTCACTTTCTGCCTTAACCTATGATATAAAACCTCTGGAACCTGGACTTCCCCATACCTGTTCATAACCTTAAAGGTCTTTCTTATATCCTGCGACTCTTTTGAACAGTTTGGACATCTGGAAAGATGTTCTCTCACTTTCTTCATCCACGGCTTCTTAAATTCTTCAAAAATGTAATCTACAAGATAATTTCTTATTTCTTTACATTCCATAGTTCCCCCCTTTAAAACACTTACGAAGGGATTGCACAGCATAGTGCATTCTTGATTTTACTGTTCCCTCTGGGATGCTAAGTATCTGCGAAATCTCTTCATAGGACTTATTCTGATAAAACCTTAATGTAAAAACTGCTCTATGAATATCTGGCAAAGACGATACCGCATTTTTCGCTCTTTCAATCAAATCCTTTTTCTCGAGTGCCTGTTGGAAGTTTTCAGCATTGTCTGTGACTAAATCCATATTATTATTTTTCTCTCTCTTTCTCTTATTAAACTCTTTGTAACAGAGATTTGTAGCTATCTTATAAAGCCATGTTGAGAGTTTAGCCTTTGGAACAAATGTCTTTGTGAGCATTCTAAAAAAGGTTTCGTGGAAAATATCCTCGGATAACTCATAATCTCCAGTCATTCTGTATATATAGTTAAAGAGAGATTTACTATATTTTTCATATAAATCTCTAAAAGCTTTTGTATCCCCTTTTTTACACTTGACGTATAACTCTTCATCCAACATTATTCAGCATAAGATGATAGAAGTTGTATAGCCTTTTTATCATTGGGGTGTTTATTTATCCATAACGATATAAGCCTGATTGATTTTGTTTTTCTGTCAGTTTTTTCATAAAGTGCTGCCAGAGTTTCATAAGCAAGAAAAAAGGATGAATCAATATCTATTGCTCGATTGTATAATGACTCAGCACGAGCAACTCTTCCCATCTCTTCATATTGCTTACCCAAGGGGATTATAAGATTTATCTCCTCTGGTGCAAATCTAAGCGTAATTTCAAATTCGTAAGATGCATTTTCTATTTCTCCTTTTTCCTTTAGCTCACACCCAACCATAAAATGCAGTGCAGCATAGTTTGTTAGAAGCTTTTGCATTATAAAGTCGATACCCGCAACAAGATTGCCTTGTGCATCAAATATCTCTTCGAAGGTGTAATTTTCGTGTAGATTCTTCAAACACTTATCTAAATCACTCTCCTCTTCTTCTTTCTCTTTTAGAATTCTACGAACCAGTCCTTCAAGCTTATTGGGATGTTTTAAGTATTTATTATATACTGTTACAGCATAATAAACTGGTCGTTTCAACTGGCTTGTATATATTATGTCATCTACAACCTGATGGCTTATCCATACTGTTTTATCCTTTTTCTTTATG
>JAGMCL010000111.1 GCA_023129165.1 Caldifarciminota bacterium
CTATTTTCGATTGTCGATTCCTGTCTACCCCCGCCAAGGCGGGGCAGGCGACAGGTAGATACAATTGCTTTCCAATATCATTTAACCTAATCAACCAATTAACTTTTCAACTAATCAACTCTTATCTCATTTCACATTACTTTACTAATTTTTTTAAATAATCCGATAAATCCGTTTAATCTGCTGAATAAATATAAGTAATCCGATGATTTTTTTACTTGACTTTTCTCACATACAGTGTTATAATTCTTGACATAGAAATACTCCATGGGAGGTACAAATATATTAAGGCGATATAATGTAAACCCACTTGAGCGGCAAATCTTTAAGAGGTAAATTAAAAATCATTCATAAATTATAATAGTAAGGTGGTTTATATGAAGGTATTAATTACTGGTGGCAGCGGTTTCCTGGGAATAAATTTGATACGATATCTATTGGATAAAGGGATAAATAATATCATTTCTCTTGATCTTGTTGAATTTGATTACCCTGAAAAGAATAAAATCAGGGCTATAGTTGGAGATATTCGGAACAAGGAAACTGTCAGGGAGATGATGAAGGATGTCGCTTTAGTAGTTCATTGTGCAGCTGCATTACCACTTTATTCAAAAGAGGAGATATTCTCGACTGATGTAGAGGGAACAAAAATTGTCCTAAAAGAGGCATTTAAAAACAATGTAGAAAGGTTTGTTCATATATCCACAACTGCAGTTTATGGCATACCTGATCATCATCCATTATATGAGGATGATAGATTAGAAGGCGTTGGTCCATATGGGGAGGCAAAAATATTAGCTGAAGAAGCCTGTCTTGAGTATAGAGATAAAGGGATGTGTATACCTATTTTACGACCAAAATCATTTGTTGGTCCTGAGAGATTAGGGGTTTTCGCTATTTTTTATGAATGGGCAAAAGACGGCAGAAACTTTCCAATGATTGGAGATGGAAATAATCGATACCAATTACTTGATGTTGAAGACCTTTGTAAGGTCATTTATTTATGTTTAACTTTAGATAAAAACATTGTTAACAATACATATAATATTGGGGCTAAAGAATTTACAACAATGGGGGAAGATTATCAAGCAGTATTGAATTATGCGGGATTCGGAAAGAGAATGAAGACTTTTCCTGCTTTACCTGTAATCCTCACACTACGTTTTCTTGAGTTCTTGCATCTATCTCCATTATATAAATGGATTTATGATACAGCATCAAAGGATTCTTTTGTATCTGTAATAAAGGCAGAAGAGAAATTAGGCTTTAAGCCAAAGTATTCTAATAAAGATGCATTAGTACGGAATTTTAAATGGTATTTAGAAAATTATTGTACATTTAAGGATAGAACTGGAATATCCCACAGGATGCCATGGAAACAAAACGTTCTAAAACCACTTAAGATATTCTTCTAATTGGTATTTTATAAAATAGATGGGTTTTATGGTAAAATCCAAGACAAGTTTGTATAATTTATATTATGGATAGCACAATCCCACATCTTGGTGAAATTTTTTCTCTATTAGCTGCAGTATCCTGGGGTATTGCAGTTGTACTTTTTAAAAAGAGTGGTGAAACGGTTCACCCTGTTGCACTAAATCTATACAAGAATGTATTAGCCGTACTACTATTTATTCCTACGATGTGGTTATTTAAGGAAATGTTTATACCACAACTTAGTTTAGGAGATTACTTATTGCTATTGCTTAGTGGAGCAATTGGTATAGGAGTTGGTGACACCTTACTATTTAAAAGTTTGAACCTGATTGGTGCAGGTTTACATTCAATAGTAGATTGTCTGTATAGTCCTTCTATTATTGGGTTATCCATGATCTTCCTTGGTGAGCGCCTCTCCGTTTTACAGATATTTGGTGCGGTAATAATTATTTCATCTGTATTACTCATAACTCGCGAGAAGAGACATACTGAGGTCAGTCGTCGTAACCTTATACGGGGAATAGTCTTGGGAGTACTTGCTGTGTTATGCATAGCCGTTGGAATTGTTATGATAAAACCAATAATAGGACGTTCTCCACTGTTGTGGGCTATAGAAGTTAGGTTGTTAGGAGGTGTGCTATTTTTATGTCTGATTCTCGTTTTTAATTCATCACGCCGAAGGATTGTTTCTACTCTGATTTCAGCGAGAGGATGGGGTTATACATTTGCCAGCTCATTTTTTGGAGCCTATCTTGCTATGTTTTTCTGGTTGGCTGGAATGAAATTAACCCAGGCTTCTATTGCATCAGCACTAAACCAGACCAGTAACGTTTTTGTGTTTATCTTTGCAGCCATTTTTCTCAAGGAACCAATTAATTTACTGCGAATTATGGCGATTATCATCGCTTTCGCAGGTATTTATATGGTATTCTTTGGATAGTAGATTATAGAAGACAGTGATATGAAAGAGATTGTTATTTAACAGGGACTTGCCTGCCCCGCTAAAGGCGGGGTAAGAGACTTATTTATAAAAAGGTAATTTTTAAAATTACTGTTCGAGTCAATAAATATAACAATAGACATCCTATAAAGATCAGGATATCTGATATCAATTACTTTCATATTTAAAGGCTTCTAAAATTCATATTGGATTATTAATTATCCGTTAGCTAACGGATTGGTAATAAAAGTTGTCAGGTAAAGAGATTTATATTTTAATCTGAGTAATCAGGTATAATGAACATTATACCAGGGGTTTTAATGATATACAGGAAATTTGGTGATAAATTTATTGTAAGGATTGATAGGGGAGAGGAGATAGTAGAGACACTAAAGCAATTTTGTATAGACCAGAGGATAAAACTGGGTTCTATATATGGAATCGGGGCAACAAATAAGGTTACAATAGGACTTTTTGAAGTAGAGACTAAAAAATATCACTCAAATGAGCTGAAGGGAAATTACGAGATAGCACCTCTGGTCGGTAATATAACAACAATGGATGGTGAGGTATATCTGCATATACATGTGAATTTATGTGACTATGAACACAGATCTTTTGGTGGACATCTTAATTCTGCAGTTGTAAGCGCAACCTTTGAATGTATTATTGATACAATAAACGGTGAGGTTGATAGAGAATTTGATGAGGAGATAGGATTGAATATTTTGCGGTTATAGTATTCTAATCCTGTCATTGCGAGCCGTAGGCGAAGCAATCGCATTTTAGTGTTATTAGTAATAAATGATGAGATTGCCACGACTTCACTTTGTTCAGTCTCGCAATGACGAAAAGTCGTAATGGGATTGCCACGACTTCACTTTGTTCAGTCTCGCAATGACAGATGTTTTATAATTGTTATGAATAAAACAATGAAGATGAAAAGTCCTGAAAAAGATATAGAAAATGTTGTAATAAAGAAACTGACAACAGATGATTATGACTCTATGATAGAGTTGTGGGATGATGTAGGACTTCCATATAAACCGCATGGTCGTGACAGTCGAGAGAGTATTAAGTACCAGTTACAGCAACCTACCTCTATCTATCTCGCAGCTTATATATGGAATAAAATGATCGGTGTAATCTGTGCAACCCATGATGGACGTAAAGGTTGGATAAACAGACTCGCTGTATTACCCAATTATCAGAAACGTGGTATAGCAAAAAGACTTGTATCAGAGGTGGAAAACCGTTTTTATAAACTTGGTATCCGTATATACGCATGTTTAATTGAGAATTGGAACACAGTTTCAATGGAATTTTTTGAACATTTGGGATATAAAACATATAAAGATATATTCTACCTGACTAAAAGAATAGAACCAGAAATATAATATTTTTATGACAGGCAAATTAAAAACGAAAATCATTACCCGGTTGTAAATATGCTGACTGTAAAATGTGCCAGATGCAAGAAGAGAGTATTCAAATATTTAAAATTTGGTAAAGGTAAATTGCTGCACTGCTGGAAGGGAAAAATTATCAGGGATTATAGTGTTCATGATGGTAGAGAAGTAAAGTGTCAGTGTGGTAATCTAATTGGTATTGATGAAGGCAAGTGGATAAAGATGAAACCGCACTCATTTATATGTTCGGGTGCAAAATTTAGATAAATGTCTTCTTCTGTGTAAACGTTTTTGAATTTCCTTGACTTTCTCTACGTTTGGTGTTATAATAAAACAGAGGACTAAATTTTTCAAAGATAAGTATGGAAAATATTACTTTTTTAAATTCTACAATGTACACGTGGATTATACTTCCCTTGCTTATTTTGATTGCAAGAATCCTGGATGTAAGCATGGGAACAATACGTGTTATACTCATGGCGAAAGGGGTTAAATTTCTTTCTGCCTTAATAGGTTTCTTTGAGGTTTTAATATGGCTTCTTGCAATCGGACAGATAATGAAAAATTTGGACAATGTAGTATGTTATTTAGCCTATGGTGGTGGTTTTGCACTGGGAACTTATCTTGGTATATTAATAGAAGAAAAATTGTCGATTGGAATGGTAATTATTCGAATTATTACCCAGAAGGATGCAACAGAATTGATAAATTATCTTCAATTAAAAGGCTTTGGAGTTACTCGTGTGGATGCTGAGGGTGCCTATGGTGATGTAAAGATTCTATTTACAATAGTAAGACGTCATGATATTCGTAACATTGCAGAAGTTATCCAGAAGTTTAACCCAAAGGCATTTTATTCAGTAGAAGATATAAGATTTGTAAGTGAGGGTATATTTCGTCCTAAAGAACGACAATATAGTAAAATTTGTCTGAGAATATTCAGAAGGCATAGAAAGGGGAAATAATGTGTGGTTAATTTTATAACAAGGAGAGAATATGTGTAGATATGTAAAAGTATCCATCCTTATTATAGTTCTATTTCTAATAAGTGGATGCGGGCCCAGAGTGATGGTTCCACCAGAAATAGATTTAACAGAATATGAGGTATTAGGGCTGATTGATTTTAGCTCTAACATGGAGGGAAATCATGATGAATACGCAACACAAAAGTTTATAGAGGCGATTACCGAAAACCAGAAAGGAATCCGTATCATAGAGCTTGGTAGTGAAGATGAAATTCTTGAATCCTTAAATCAGGAAAAAATCAATTCAAAGGCTGTTAAGGTTATCGGAGAACAATATAATGTAAAAACCGTGATTATTGGCGATCTGGATATATCAAATGTTAGACCAAAGATCGATATTTTAAGTTTAACCAAATATATGAGTTTTAGTGCTGAGGTGAAGGCTTCATTATCAGTAAGGTTATTAGAAACTAATAGTGGTGCAACAATCTGGACAAGTTCTTCACAGGACGAAGCTGATGTTGCTCATGTCAGTATAATTTCTGGTAATTTATTTAGTTTCGATGCAACTGACCCTGATGAAGCATATGGAGATTTAATTGATGAGTTAGTAAGAGATGTAACAAAAGATTTTAGAGTTACATACAAAAGGATGTAAATAAGCATGTAAAAAATATTATGTTTACAAGGATTATTTTCTTATCAGGATTAATTTTTTTGAGCCTTGCGGGCTATACAAAAGGAAATGAGGCTATCTTCCCTGACCTGACCGGACAGGAACTTCTTGATAGCCTGATATACTATTATAAAACAGATACAGTATTACCTTACAGCATAGCAAGAGATACGTTATTTGCAAATGTTTACCAACATAACGATAGCTTAACGTGTGTATACTCCGGATATACAATCTATTTAGACCCACAAGAAGACCCGACACAAGATGCCTATAGTAAGGGCATTGACACTGAACACACATGGCCTCAGAGCAAAGGTTCAGTTGGTCAGGCTAAGAGTGATATGTTTCACCTGTATCCAACCAGAGTAGTGGTTAATTCTTCCAGAGGAAATGACCCCTTTGCTGAAATCCCTGATCCAGATACGGATAAATGGTTTCGTCTGGATTATTATTTAACTACCATTCCTACAGAGTTTATCGACGAGTACAGTGAAAAGGATGAAGATGCGAATCTATTTGAACCGCGTGAAGATCATAAGGGGAATGTAGCTCGTGCTATGTTTTATTTCTATACTATGTATAAGCGGCAGGCTGACAGCCTTGATCCAGAATATTTCGGGTTACAAAAGGATGTATTATACCAATGGCATCTTACTGATACAGTTGATTCAATGGAACGGATTAGAAATGATTTGATTGCATCTTATCAGGGAGATAAAAAAAATCCCTATATTTTAGATTCTTCACTTGTCAGACGGGCATATTTTTATGAATCTACAGTGGTAACAGGTGATTATAAATTGCTTACAAATGACATAATATTAGAACAGAATTATCCAAATCCATTCAGTACAGAGACAGTTATTACTTTGGAGTGCATCAACATGGTTGATGCAGCTGTGACATGGTCACAGCACTCCATAAATATCTACGACCTCACTGGTCGACTCATCCGCACCATCCCTCTTAATCTGTGTAATCCCAATAAATCCGTGCAATCTGTGATTTGGGATGGGAGAGATAACTCTGGAGAGAATGTTCCCGGTGGAGTATATTTTTATAGACTTAACATTGATGGAGATAACAATAGATTTACACAGACAAAGACGATGATACTATTAAGATAATGTTATTCAGATATATGATAGTTTTTTATCTTTTTTCTTGACTTTTAGCACATTTTGAATTATAATAAATATACATACATCTGAATTGTAGTAATAGAATAATACCTCGAGATTGCTTCGATAATTGTAGTACTCCACATAGCATTCCAACCAGAAATAAGAGTGGCTTCAATAAGATAAAATTAATAAACCGCATATAGATAATCAGATTATAGTTCTCCAACTCTTATTCCTTCAGTGTTGTATGTCCTAATTCAACAAACTTCAAAATAGATAAATTCATTGAAAATTTATAAGATATGAAAAAGCTAATCGAGATACTTTGTGTAATTTTGCTTACAAGTAGCAATTTAATAGGGAATATTTACGCAAAATCCCAAGAAGTATATCTATTACCATCTCAACAGGGTGAACCGAGTAAAGTGATGTCTGTAGATAGGCTTTCAGCACATTCGCTAATACAGTATGATTGTGGAGAAAGTAGTCATTACCTAACTGATATCCTTCCTTGTGATACTATCGGGGTATTATTTGTTCCACCTTTCCCCTGCTCTCTTATTGAAGTTCATTTCTGTAGATATAAAAGGTTTGAGAATACACCCGACATATATTATGGTATTGTTGCTGATGTTCCTGATAGTGTAATACCTGAATCTTATGGGGAGTATCGTGATTCTACATCTATACCTGGTCCAAGCCCAATAGGTAATTTTTACCTGAGACCTGCTGCTATGGAGTTACCATACACAGTAGGTTTTCACTGGGATACTCTCGTTATTCCAGGACAGCCAAATATAGACCAAAAGCTATTCTGGGCTGGGTATACAATTGAAGACACCTGCCATTCAACGAGGGTAGATTTAAATGTTCCTCCTCCCTTTCATGCAATATGCTGGAGGCAAAGTGGTGCAGGACCCGAAACTAATGGTCCAGGATGGTATTCTTCATCTGATCTCTTCTGGATACGAGCACTTGTTAAATTCTATGGTCAGAACTATACTGGGGTTTCTGTTGAGAAATTAAAGAGTACATACGATACTCACGATAGAATTGTTCATATCTATTCCTGGGATTACAATGAAGATTCGGCTGGTGTAGGATTTTATCCAGATTCAGCATTTCTATATTATTCTATAAATGAATGTAATACTTTTAGAGTATCTCTTATACAAGATTCTGTTTATAACCCTGATCCATATTCCGAAGATGCCTGGTGGCATGCTATTATTCCTGGTCAGAGACCAGAGGTAAAAGTTACTTATTGGGTAGAACTTAAGTATAGAAGTGAGCTAAGACCTATATACATAACCCGATCATACTGGTATAAAGTAAAAAGAGGTAGAGATGACAATGGTCTCCTATACATTGAGGGTGATGAGGTTTGGGGTGGTGATGTGCACAATGCATTTGTAGGTCTACCCTGGGACATATGGTATGAAGCAGTTGATGGTGTTCCCGATAATACAGTGACAGATTTCTATGCCTTCGGTCCTGGTGGGCGGGCAATTTCCTGGCTTTCTTTAGCCGGAGTTACCTTTGCCAATCCGTATGAGCCTGGTTGGTCTCATACTCAAGTGTTTAGGGACTTTATGGATTGTGGTAGTACTTTATTAGTCTCGGGTCAGGATATACCAGGTGGCGGCTATGGTCTCGGTTATGGCGACTGGGTCGCACCCCCATCACCACACCCGTTGAGGGATTATCTGAAGGCACACGCAGGAATAGACGATTACTTACTAACATCTCCTTTCTTGGTCTTCGTCGATGCAACAGATGTGGTTACGATAGGCATGTCCGAAGAGATAACCATTGACTGTGGCTCTGTTATGCAGCCTACCCGGGTTGGAATATTCACAGACCTCGATCCCGCTTGTGTGCCTCTGTTCTTTGATGGTGAGGGCAATATTCTTGGATACAGGTATGAGTCAGCAAAGGGCTTTAGGGTTGTATTGCTCTACTTTCCCTTTCATGCAATAACAGATACGGATGAACAAGATATATTTATTGAAAACATAACTAACTGGTTTCCAGTGGGAGTGGAGAAAGAACCAGATGAATTCATATACGACCTTCCCATGGTCAGCCCGAATCCAATTTCAAGACCTACTATGATAAACTTCACCATGCCTAAAAACGAGCATGTATCAATTAAAATATACGATGTAACAGGTTCGTTTATTAAAACACTTGCAAATGAAAGATTTAACGCAGGAAATCATACTCTTAAAATAAACACAGATGAACTTATATCAGGTGTCTATTTCCTTAAAATGGATGTAGGTGAGTTTTCAGAAGTGAGGAAGTTTTTGGTTGTAAAATAGAACCCCTTGTTGGGGTCAGACCCATAAATACAGGGTGGACTGAGTTAAGACTTTTTCTTTCATTCTTTTTATTTATAACTATCCTGTATATCCAGTTAATCCAGTCAAGATTTTTCTTTTTTAGACAGGATATACAGGATGAACTGGATTTAATTATTTTTTTCTTTTAACAGAAAAAACTCTTTTTTATTTCAAATAATCATTATCCTGTCTATAGTGTTAATCCTGTCAAATATGTCTTTTTTTAGACAGGATATACAGGATGAACGGGATTAAAATTTATTCATTTTGTCTTTTAAAATTATCCTGTATATCTTGCCTGCCCTGTAGTGATAATGTGCAGGGCCTGCCCTGTAGTGGTAATGTGCAGGGCCTGCCCTGTAGTGGTAATGTGCAGGGCCTGCCCTGTAGTGGTAATGTGCAGGGCCTGCCCTGTGCGAACGAAGTAATTTTACGGGGTTAATCCTGTCGAATAAAACAGTAAGTTATTTTTTTATACTGTTAAATCTTAGCCTGACCTCGTAAATGCTCCTTGTATAACAGACAAAAGGAGACATAGAATGAGGAATGCACTAATTCTCTTATGTTTGGCTTATTTTGTTGTTCCTGCGGTTGCCGAGAATCTTATTATAAATCCAGGATTTGATGAAACTCCATGGGATACTGGATGGTCCTGGAAAGGATGGTCGGAAGAAGGAATTAGTATTGCAATACCAGATACGGAAAGATACTACACATCACCTCGAAGTTGCATGTTGCGAGCTATGACAAGTTGGCGCGGTGCGTATATAGACCTTTTCCAGGAGATACAACCTGCAGTATCTTGTACTTGTAGAGTTTATTTTCAAAATAGAAGCTATAACAGCATGTATGCATGCACAGAATATCGTATTTATGTAAAGGTAAATAATGATTATCAGACAGAATGGGTTTGCGAAGGAGATAATCCTGTTTGGACAAAGTGGGAAAAAATATATACTTCTTCCGACACTATAAGTAGTATCGAGTTTGGCATCATTGCTGGGAGTGGGCTGCATGGCTTTACAGCAGACGGAAACTTCTGGATTGATGATGTTTATATATCAGGTATAGTTGTAGGAATCGAGGAGGATATAAGTAATAACAATGACTTTTTAGAAGTGTATCCAAACCCTTTCAGGGAGAGAACAGTTATCAGTTTGGAGTGCATCAACCGTGTTGATGCTGCTGTGACATGGTCACAGCACTCCATAAATATCTACGACCTTACTGGTCGTCTCATCCGCACTATTCCTCTTCCCTCATCTCCCTTCACTCCTCTCAAAGTTGTCTGGGATGGTAAAGATAGACAGGGGAATGAAGTACTATCAGGAGTATATTTTATACGACTTGAAATAACCAGTGGGACAATCAGTTATCCAACCAAAAAGCTTGTAAAATTTTAAAATGTAAATACTAAAATGCGTGAAAGATTAAATATCTTATTAGTGATAGTGTTTACACTATTAATTATAGAGTGCCTACAAGCTCAAGTTATTGCTATAGATACTATCCAACTGGGTGCTGGAAATAATCCCTGTGATATTTCAGTTAATCCATATATAAAACGCATTTATGTATCATGCAAGGATAACAATATGGTCTTTGTTATTGATGAAACAAGCAATTCAGTTATCGATACTATATTGCTTAATCAACCTCGTGATATCTCAATTAATTCTAAAACTAATCGAATCTACATAACACAAATTGGCAAAATTTCTATAATAGATGGTTTTACTAATTCTGTCATGGATTCAGTGACAATTGAAGACTATGCCGTTAATGTTTGTGTTAACCCCTTAACTAATCGAATTTATGTAACAGCGTGGAAGCGATATGCTATTGATCAAAACAGGGTTTACGTAATTGATGGCATAACTGATTCAATAACAACCACAATACCTGTTGGTGAATACCCTGATGGTATTTCTATTAATTTAAAGCTCAACTATATTTATATAGCTAATTGGTATGGCAGCAGTGTCTATACAATTGCTGGGACAAGTGATTCGATTATTGCTGCATTAGCAGTTGCCCAATGGCCTTATGGTATTTGTGTTAATCCAAAAACAAATTACGTTTATGTAGCCCATTATTATCATTCTGTTTGGTACAATTCTAACCTTGTATCTGTAATAGATGAAACTAATAATTCAGTTTTAGCTACAGTAATTACTGGAACGAGTCCACGTTCTGTTTGCGTAAATCCAGAAAATAATCGGGTATATGTAGCGAATGAAGTCAGTAATGATGTTTACGTGATTGATGGAACAAGTTTTTCAGTAGCAGATATAATTCCTGTTGGCGTAAAACCTTATAGCATAGACGTTAATCCAACAAATAACAGAATTTATGTTACATGTTATGAAGATGAAGCGATATATGTACTTGAGGATTTAGTAGGAATAGAGGAACCCAGCTTTATACCTGAATCCTTTTCTCTTACTTTATTAGAAAATCCTGTGAAAGAGAAGGCAATTTTTCATTTGAATCTTTCAGAAGATGTTATAGTTACTTTACGAATATATGATATAATGGGTCGTTTGGTTGATTTGCTGCTTAATGAAAGGAAGGCTGCTGGTTTTTATGAAATATCATGGATACCAGAGGTGAGTGCAGGCGTCTATTTCTATGTTCTGGAAACAGCACAAACAAAAAAATCAGGTAAGATAGTTTTGATAAAATAGTATCACTTGTTCATATGGAGAATTCCCTAATTTTTTAAAGTTGTTCTTGTAGAGCATTGGTGTATTTAATGTATTATTAAATTTTAGTATTAAAATAGGAGTTGAAGTTATGAGTTGTAATCTTCTTTTGGTTTTGGATTAAGGCAGAAAATTTCTCTCTTTGATTAAATAAGAGAGATAAAAAGAGGAGATATGAAATACTTAAAAAACATAAAATATAGAAAGAGTCTAAATTGTTTGTTGGCAGGCAAAAAAACCTCGTTAGTAATATTTATGATACTTGTTTGTTTATCTGCAAAGGCAAATACTGATAACAATATCGACGAGAGATGGAGTGATATTTTGAGACAAGGAGAGTGTAGAACATGGAGTTCAGGGGTAGAAGAAAAGAGGAGACGATTGAGAGGAGATATACTAGAAATGAATGGGGAAGCCATTCCTATTCGAATGCCAAAGGGAGAAATTGTAACTGAAACTCAACTGGAAGTAATAAAAGATGTAATTAAAAATGACTTTCTTGTCAATGATGATACTACTTTTGGATGTTATCAATATACTCCTTCAGTAGGGATGAATGGTTCAGGTTGCTTTGTAATCTGCTGGCAGGATGGACGTAATAGCAACAGGGACATCTACACGCAGATATATGATGCTGGAGGGACTCCTCAGGGGTCTAACTTCAGGGTGAATGATGATGCAGGGACAAGTGAAAAATGGTACCCTTCAGTAGCGATGGATGGTTCAGGCGGCTTTATAATCTGCTGGGAGGATGGACGTAATGGTGACTGGGATATCTATGCACAAATGTATAATGCCAGTGGGGCTCCACAAGGTCCTAACTTCAGGGTGAATGATGATGTAGGGTCAAGTAGTCAATGGTATCCTTCAGTAGCGATGAATGGGTATAGCAGCTTTGTAATCTGCTGGCAGGATGGACGTAATGGCGACAAGGACATCTACGCGCAGATGTATGATGTTAGTGGAAGTCCACAGGAATTTAACTTCAGGGTGGATGATGATACAGGGTCAAGTTATCAACGCTGGCCTTCAGTAGCGATGGATGGGTCAGGCAGTTTTGTAATCTGCTGGAAGGATGAACGTAATGATTGGGATAATCCTGACATCTACGCGCAGATTTATGATGTTAGTGGGACTCCACAGGGTTCTAACTTCAGGGTAGATGATGATACATGGGCAAGCGATCAATATACTCCTTCAGTAGCGATGGATGGGTCAGGCAGTTTTGTAATCTGCTGGAAGGATGAACGTAATGATTGGGATAATCCTGACATCTACGCGCAGGTGTATGATGCAAGTGGAACTCCCCAGGGGTCTAACTTCATAGTGAATGATAATACAGGGTCAAGCGGTCAACACAGGCCTTCAGTAGCGATGGATGGGTCAGGCAGTTTTGTGATCTGCTGGTATGATCGGCGTAATGATGATTATGACATCTACGCGCAGGTGTATGATGCAAGTGGAACTCCCCAGGGGTTTAACTTCATGGTGAATGATGATGTAGGGTCAAGTAGTCAATGGTGTCCTTCAGTAGCGATGAATGAGTCAGGCAACTTTGTGATCTGCTGGGAGGATAAGCGTAACGGTGACAGGGACATCTACACACAGAGGTATGATGCTGGAGGGACTCCACAGGGTTCTAACTTCAGGGTGAACGATGATACAGGATCAAGTAGTCAATGGTATCCTTCAGTAGCGATGAATGGGTATAGCAGCTTTATAATCTGCTGGGAGGATGTACGTTATGGCAACAATGACATCTATGCACAGATGTATGATGCCAGTGGGACTCCACAGGTATCTAACTTCAGGGTGAATGATGATACATGGATGTATCGAGGGTATCCTTCAATAGCAATTGATAGTTCAGGCAACTTTTTAATCTGTTGGCAGGATCTGCGTAATAGCTGGGATTATCCCGATCCTGACATCTACGCGCAGATGTATGATGCTGGAGGGACTCCACAGGGTTCTAACTTCAGGGTGAATGATGATACAGGGGAATGTAGGCAAAAGTATCCTTCAGTAGCGATGGATAGGTCTGGCAGCTTTGTAATCTGCTGGTATGATCGACGTAGTTACGAGAAGGACATCTACGCGCAGATGTATAATGCGAGTGGGACTCCTCAGGGGTCTAACTTCAGAGTGAATGATGATGTAGTGTCAAGAGATCAATGGTATCCTTCGGTAGCGATGGATGGGTCAGGCAGCTTTGTAATCTGTTGGGAGGATAAACGTAATGGCAACTGGGATATCTATGCACAAAGGTATGATACTAATGGAACTCCACTGGATTCCAACTTCAGGGTGAATGATGATACAGGTGTAAGTGAACAAGGGTATCCTTCAATAGGGATGGATGGTTCAGGCAGCTCTTTAATCTGTTGGGAAGATGAACGTAATGGTGACAATGACATCTATGCACAGATGTATGATGCAAGTGGGAATCCTCAGGGGTCTAACTTCAGGGTGAATGATGATGCAGGTGTAAGTGAACAAGGGTATCCTTCAATAGCGATGGATCCATTCGGGAGCAGGTTTGTAGTTGTATGGACAGATTTCAGAAATCCTGACGGTGACCCTGAGATTGTGGCGCAGAAATACGTGAATGGATCTCCTGTTGGTAACAATGTTCAGATAAATGAGCCTGATTTATTTCTGTATAATCATCAATTGTCAGGAAAATACTCTGTTGATTGCAATAATGATATAGTTGTATTTACGTGGATGGACAATCGTAGGCATAAGGGGTGGGACATATATGGCAAATTGACCGATTGGGAACTTGTGGGGATAGAAGAAGATATAATACCTCAGGTTCCAGACCTTAAACTGAGAGTATATCCTAATCCCTTCCGTAGTCGTATTACAATATGTGGAGGAGATAGTAAGCTGGAAATCTATGACCTCTGTGGGAGATTGATAATAAAAACAGATAATAACTCCTGGAATGGTACAGACCAAAAGGGTAATGAAGTACAATCAGGTATTTATTTTATAAAGTCTAAAGGTTATGAACCTATGAAAGTAGTGAAGACAAAGTGATTGGAAAGTAAGAAGGAAACAATGGGGTTAAATCTCGAAACTTGACAAATAATCAATTCTCGTTATAATAATATTATGGCAAGACCATTAAGAATAGAATATCCGGGTGCCTTTTACCACGTGACCTGCCGTGGCAATGGACGTGCAAATATCTTTTTTAATGATGGAGATCGACAGAGGTTTCTTATGATGCTTGAAGAGTCAATAAAAATCTATCGGGTTATTCTCAATGCTTATATCTTGATGGATAATCACTTTCATCTGTTGGTGCAGACCGAGCGTGCTAATCTATCAGAGTTCATGCGTCGTTTTAATGTTTCTTATACTGGTTGGTTCAATTATCGGCATGATCGTTGTGGCCATCTCTATCAGGGAAGATACAAGGCTTTCTTGATAGATGTAGATAGTTACTTACTTGAGGTTTCCCGTTACCTTCACTTAAATAGTGTCCGGGCAAGAAGCTTACATTCCTTGGATTATCAAAGGCAGTGGCAGTATGCAAAGAAATATAAATGGAGTAGTTTGCCTGGGTATATTAGTAAAAAGCGGGTTGCTGATTTCATTAAATACGACATGATTCTTGAGATGGTTGGTGGTCGGCGTAGGTATCAATCATTTATATTGGATGGATTAAAGCATGACATTGATAATCCTTTTGAGGAGGCGCAGAATCAGGTGATATTGGGTGGTGATGAATTTATCGCTCGTATTAAGAGTGAATATACAGATGGTTCGTTACGTGAACAGCCATCATATCGTGATTTAATGGTGGAGATCGTAGAACCAGAGTTGGTAATGAAATGTGCTACTGAGACATTGGGTATTGAGCGAGGGGATTTACAGAAACGTTATGTTAATAGTGATGCTCGTGGTATTGTGAGTGATTTGTTGTATAGATATAGTGCTTTGACCCAGGTTGAGATAGGGAAGTTATTAGGAGGCATTGACTATACAGGGGTTAGCAAGTTGCGAGTTCGTTTGAGGCGGAGGATGTCATATGACAAGCGGGTTAGTGCGAGTTATGAGAAAACCGAGGCAAAGCTTAAGGAATTGTCAAGTTTCGAGATTTGACCCCATTACCTACTCAAATTGATTTCATGTCCTGCCTGACGGTAGGTAGGCAAGAGATTACTTGACGCCTTTCCTGCCTGTCGGCCAGACAGGTAATTATTATCACAGCATATACGCTGCGGGCTTCGCCCTTGACCTTCGGGACATGCTCCCTTCGGTCACAGGTCGTATATCATGGAACCGTTAGGCGAAATTATTCTTGGAAAAGCAACAATGTTAAGGAGGTAAAGAAATGATGAGAAGTATAAGACATGTAAAAATCCCGTTATTTCTAATATCGAGTTTCCTTTGTTTAATGTTTTTGTTTTCTGGTTGTTCATCTGAATCTGAAAAAGATACTGCTAAACCACCTAACTATACGGACAAGATAGAGATTGAAGTGATACTGGAACCTTCAAGTAATCTTGAAGATCTGCATCAAAATGATATTATTTACACAATCACAAATTATGGAGACAAGACTATCACAGAGCTTTCCTGCGAGGTTGTATTCTATAATCGAGACGATACGGAAGTAGGAAGAATGCCTTGGTTGTTTCTCACAGTTGACAAGAAGTGGGAAGGTTTAGCCGTTGAAAGTCAGAAGGCAGTATATCGTTCTCTTCCTCCTGGCAAAACAATGAGCGCTGGTTATCCTTATCCTGCCTTCTTTGTCGGTCAGCCAGAACTCAGAAGTAAAGTAAAAGCTAACTGGGACAATCTGACAGTAAAACCAATTATAAAAAAGGTAATTGTAAAATAGTTGCTTATTTATGCAATTTCTAAAAGCTTAGCTTATCAGTGGATAAAAGGGAAATCCCTATCTGCTGATAGGCAGGAAAAATATTCCCAACTCCTGACAAGTTAAAACTTGTTTTATCCTCGATATGTTAGGTGAAATCGTGACTATTTGGTCTGGAAGTGTTCAACAGAGGTTGTAAAGGATGGATTGCAATTTTTCCTTGACAAATCCTTTATAATATGATATAATTCACGGTATGAAAAAGAAGATATTTAGTGGTGCACAGCCAACAGGAAGACTTCATATAGGCAACTACATCGGTGCACTCAAGAATTGGGCTCAGTTACAATATGATTACGATTGTGTCTTCGGGATAGTCGATTATCACGCCATAAGTGTGCCATTCTCACCGAGTGAGATGAAGCAGAGGGTATTAGATTGTGCAATAGGGTTTCTTGCATCTGGTATAGACCCTGAGAAATCCATTATTATGCTTCAATCACTTGTCCCTCAACATACGGAGCTTACCTGGATATTAAACTCAGTTTCACCTGTACAGGACCTTATGAGAGTCCCTACTTTTAAGGAGAAGTCGGCACAGCATAAGGGAAATATTAATATGGGACTCTTAGATTATCCTGTTCTTATGGCTGCGGATATAATCATATACAAAGCGGACTTTGTACCTGTTGGCGATGATCAGGTGCCCCATATAGAACTAACCAGAGAAATAGCAAGAGAATTTAATAAGAGATATGGTTACACTTTTCCTGAACCAAAAGAAATTTTAGGACCAAGGATACTCGGACTCGATGGACAAGCCAAGATGTCAAAAACACTTGGAAACTGTATATACCTTGATGAAACACCTGACGAAATCTGGAAGAAGCTTGCACCTGCTCTTACAGACACACGAAGGAAGAGAAGGAATGATCCCGGTGAACCGAAAGACTGTAATATTTACAACTGCTACTTAAAGAGATTTTGTGATAAAGAAGAAATCCGCTATATTGAGGAAGGCTGCAGGAAGGCATCTATAGGTTGTCTGGAATGTAAAAAAATATTATTCAAAAAAATAGTTAAAGAACTTACCCCTGTAAGGGAGAAAATACTGGAACTGAGACAGAATGAGAACTATGTGATGGATATAATATACAAAGGCTCAAAAAAAGCAAGAATTATTGCAGAGAAAACCCTAACAGAGGTAAAAGAGAAAATTGGTTTTGACTATAAATTATAGAAGGTAATTTATTTATAAAATTTACTATCTTTATGAGGAATAGTCGAATATTTCTTATCCTCATTTTATTACTTTTTTTTATATCAATAATCTCTCTTTTTTTAGGTGTCTCCATTCCCTCTCTTCTTGTTGTTACTAAGATTAGGTTACCCAGACTTGTCCTTGCCATATTTGCCGGTGGTGCACTTGGTATTGTTGGTGCTGCTTTCCAGGGATTATTACGCAATCCACTTGCAGACCCATACATAATTGGAGTTTCAGGAGGAGCTACACTGGGTGGGACTATATCTATTCTTTTGGGGATATGGCCCATACAAGCATTTGCATTTGCAGGTGCAGTTGTTACTATATTTATTGTTGAGAGACTTGCAACTATATCCGGCAGGATGGAGCGAGAGACATTGCTCCTTTCAGGAGTTGTATTCGGAACACTAACATCATCTCTTGTAATATTATTTATGACAATAGGCGGTAAGAGTCTTGATGAGATGATTTACCTTATAATGGGTTGGCTGGGTGTCATCTGGGATAAAAAACTACTTATTGGATTTATTGTATCTGCCTTGATTGTGACTGTTTGCTCTTTTATAATCTGGATGCGTTCTAAGGAATTGAATATACTATCTTCAGGCGAGGAAGAAGCTATCTCTATAGGCGTGGATGTTGAAAGGCTTAAAAGAGAGATATTCATACTTGGTTCGATTATTGTAGGACTTGTTGTTTCACTTTGTGGCGCAATAGGTTTCATTGGCTTGATTGTTCCACATATAACAAGACTTATTCTGGGGCCTGACCATCGTGTCTTAATTCCTGGTTCAGCAATATTAGGCGCAGTGCTTCTTGTGCTTTCGGATATGATTGCAAGGGGTATTGCTGTTTATGAGTTACCCGTGAGCGTAATTACGGCACTCTTCGGTGTCCCCTTTTTCCTTTATCTCTTGAGAAGAAAAAATGTTAATTAGTTAATTGGTTGATTAGTTGAATAGTTGAATGTTACATATGAAATGTTTGATGTGATGGTAGGAGCGACTTCCTAGTCGCGATAGAGGGAAGAGCGTCCCAGTGGAATAGTTGACACATTCCACAGGATAAATAGGGCGTAATGCGAAGAGCGTAGGGAGTAGGGCGATTGATGATTGACGAATGACGATTGAAGATTAGGGACATGTTAAAGGGTAAAAGGCAAATGGCAAATGTAATTAATTGTGGATTTCGGATTGCGAATTAGGGAAATGTTAAATATTTAATAGGATAAGAGTTAATTAGTTGAATATTAGATGTTACATGTTGAATGTTTAATGTTGAATGGGAAATTGACGATTGGCGATTGAAGATTACGAATTTATAATTTCCATTTGAAAATTGGCTTGATCCTTTAACCATATTACTTTTTTACCTTTACCTTTTACTTTTTACTTTTACCTTTTTACTTATCTAATGACTCAATGACCCTAAGACTCTATTTATAAACCCAATGAACCCAATAAACTAAACAAACCAGACAAACTAAATAAACTAAACAAACCAAATAAACTCAATAAACTCAACAAACCGTGTAAACTCAATAAACTAATTTTACTTTTATGAAAATATTAATGGTATCTGATTTATATTACCCCCATACGGGTGGTGTTTCTGAACATATATACCATTTGTCATGTGAGTTAATTAAAAAGGGGCACTGTGTTACTGTAATGGCACCACATATGACCGGGGAGGAGGATACTGTTGAAATACCACCAGTTGCAAGGGTAGGGAAGGCTATACCAATTTTGGCAAATCGTTCACATTCTCAGGTTGCAGTTGCATGGGATATACAAAAACAGGTGAATGATGTGCTTGAAAGTGGATTTGATATTATTCACATACACAGTTTTGTTCCAGTGCTTCCTATTCTTGCCTTGAAACATTCAAATACCAGGAATGTTATAACTGTTCATGCAGCCTACGAAAAGAGTCTTCCTTATACAGCATCTAAGAGATATTTATTGAGGTATTTTAATAAGTTACATGCAAGGATAGCCGTTTCAAAGGTTGCGGAAAATTCGCTGTCGATGTTTTTCCCGGGAAGGTATAAAATAATACCAAATGGGGTGGATATTAATAGATTTAATCCAGATGTTAAACCACTGCCGGAATTTGAGGGAAGATTTAATATACTCTTCGTTGGAAGGTTTGAACCCAGAAAGGGTTTGAGATATTTACTTTCTGCATTTCATATTATAAAAAGACAGGTTCCATGGGCAAGGCTAATCGTGGTAGGAAGTGGTAGATTTGAGGTTCCCAAGAGATATACAGATGATATAATTTTGCGTAGATGTGTCCATTCTTCACTGATTCCAAGTTACTATACATCTGCAGATGTCTTTTGCAGTCCTGCGACAGGGAATGAGAGTTTTGGAATTGTATTAATTGAGGCTATGGCTTGTGGAATACCTGTTGTGGCATCATCTATTGCGGGTTACAGGTGTGTTATTAAGAATGGAGAAAATGGAATATTAGCAGAAAACAGGAATCCTCAGGCCATAGCATCTGCTATTATAGGACTTGCAAGAGATAGGATTACACGAGAGGAACTGGGTAAAAGGGGAAGGCAATTTGCCACCTCGTTCTCCTGGGATAAAATAACAAATAAGGTTGAGGAAGTTTATAATTCATTATATGATTAATTAAAGGGGAAAGAATATTTCAAACTACAGAGGACACAGAGGAAAATAAACAATGTAAAATGTTGAATGTTAAATGTTTAATGTAGGAGCGACTTCCTAGTCGCGATAAATTCCCATAAGGGTTAATCGGGGTTAGGAAACCCCTCCTACAAAAAGGGAGGGTAGGAGCCCCGCCTTTGGCGGGGGAATAAGAGAAGAGAGATGAGGAATTAAAGCAAACTGACATCTGTGGTTTATACTTGCATAGCAATATTAAAAGATGGGATAAAGAGATTATTTTATAGAGGTCACAGAGGGGAGGAATAAAAATCTTTTATAATCTCTTGATACTAAAGATTCTCTGTGGTTCCCCTATTAAATAAAGTACCAGAAGCGATGACTTGTACTTAATTTTGTAACTATTTAACAGGGTGAATCTGTGGTTAGATTTTTGACAATAGTCTACAAAATTAAAGGGGTAAGAATATGATATCACTACAGCAGGAGATGAGCCAATTGAAACAGAGGATAGATGAAAGGCTTCTTAAACTACTCGAGGATAAGAAGAAAATAGCAGGCGACTCTTATAACAAAGCACTCTACAACCTTCTTATTGATTTTGCAATGCGTGGAGGAAAAAGACTTCGTCCAATTCTTATGATAGAGTCTTACAAGGCATGTGGTGGCAAAGACATAGATGCAATAATAGATGCATCGTTGTCTATGGAACTTATTGAAAACTATCTGTTGATACACGATGATATAATTGACAGGGATTATATACGACGTGGAGGTCCAAGTTTTCATAAGATGGTTGAAAGGCTTTTAGAAAAAGAAAATGAGGAATTAAAAATTGCTCCTAATCTCTCACACTTTGGTATATCAGGTGCATTGATAGGTGGGGATGTTTTTTCTACCCTTTCCATGATTCCAATTCTCAAATCACCTTTCCCAGCTCATTTGAAGATAGAAGCTCTGAAGGAGTGTGCATCTGCGTGTGAACAGTGTTTCAAGGGAGAGCTAATTGATGTAATAATGGAGAAAATTGAGGACGTAGACGAAGAGGAGTTACTTCGTATGATTGATCTTAAGACTGGCAGTTATACCACCTATCTACCGCTTGTTGTTGGTGGAATATTTGGGGGGTTTAAGAATCTTGCAGTGTTAAGGGGTTATGGAATGCTTATAGGTCGTGCCTTTCAGATAAGGGACGATATACTGGGTACGTTTGGTGAAAATAAGAAAACTGGTAAGCCAACATCGTCTGATATTAGACAGGGTAAAAAAACATTGCTGGTAATTTATGTATTAAAAAAAGCAAATTCACCGGATAGGAAGTTCTTGAGTAGTAAACTTGGCAAAGATGTAAGTGTAAAAGATATGAGCAGGATAAAACAAATTATTAGTGATTGTGGAGCACTTGAATATTCATTGGATAAAATTGAAGATTATTCTACACAGGCAAAAGAAAAACTCCTTTCCTCCTCTCTAAAATCTAAGGACTTTTTCATCCAATTCGCAGACTATCTGACAACTCGAGAATTTTGAATATCCTTCCCAATTTACTTTCCTTTACAAAAGATAGAGCTATGATATCCTAAGAATTTATATCTATGTGCATAGAAGTCATATGTTTTCAAAAGATATCTTTTGATAAATAAAATTAAGATTTTTATTAATATGATTCTAAGATTGTACAATTTATTTTTAAGCACCAAGGGAACATTTTTTAATTTTTTACTTGACAAAAAGTAATTTTTTTATTATAATATATGTAGATATCCTACTTTTATTGTAAGTGAATGTTAAAGCTAATATAATCCACATTCCTATTGAACTCCTCGTATACTTAACGAGATCTAACGAACTGCAATTAGAAATACACCTTAAAGAAACACGCAGTAATTATTCCTACTTGATAGAACAAGATTTAGAATTGTAGTAGCCTCTTAAAATTAATCATCTCCTGTTCATATAGATACCCATCATTATAAGAGATCAACTCAGTTTCAAACGAAAAAACTAAATATCACGCTCTTCTTATCAGTCTCTTAATTTTATATGTTTTTAGAGTCAATTTTAGATAGCGTCAGTTCTTGGTGGATAATTAACCCAAGGAATTAGAGATGAGAAACTTCCGTAACATGATATTTTTTTACGTAGTAATATTTAGTTCTATGACTGTCTTTTCCTGGACTACTCCGACTAATATATCAAATAGTGAGATGGTGTCGGCAGATCCTTCAATTGCAATTGGCAAAGACAATCTCGTACATGTAGTGTGGGATGAAAGAGATGATCACACTGAAGCTGAAATTTTCTATTCTTATTGCATGGAAAACTCCTGGATTCAACCAATTAATGTCTCACATAATTCATACTTTTCATGGTTACCTACTATAGCGACTGATACAACTGGATATCCACATGTCGTTTGGACCGACTCTGGAGACGATTGGTTGTATTGGTCCTTTTTTAATGGTGAGAACTGGGTTACCCCAGAAGATATCTTCAATCAGCAGGGGTTGGACTATATGCCCAGGATGGTTTCAGATGAGTTGAATCAGTTACACTTAGTTTGGTATAACTGGGGTACAAATAATGAAATTTGGTACGCTAACTATAATGGAAGTTCTTGGTCCTCACCTATTAATGTAACAAACGATGAAGATGACTCAGCATTCCCTGATATAGCAATTGATTCAGAAGGAAACATTCATGTCGTATGGATCAACTATGGTGCGGCAGGACATCCAGACAGCATTGATATATACTATTCAAAATACGATGGTTTATCGTGGTCGATCCCAGTTAATATTTCAAATTTAGTCGGTTCGTCTTGTTACCCTCTTATTTCGATTGATTCTCGAAACAGTCCTCATGTGGTTTGGGAGGAAAGATGGACTGATACAATAGGACATTACAGTCCCTACTATACATTCTTTGATAGTACCTACTGGTCTGAACCATATATGCTTACAGATTCTTGCGAAAATGGTATTGAGCCGATTATTGGGGTTGATTCGAAAGACAGGGTACACATATTATGGACTAAAGGAGAATTCGGAGGTGGAATTTTTTATAGATACCTTGAAGGTGATACTTTTTCAAACTCTTATGAACTATCTGATACTGGTTGGGTACCATCTATAGCCATTGACTATGATGATAACCTTCATGTGGTATTTGGAGTGTTTGGCGAAATCTATTATTGCAAGCATGTACAAACAGGCATAAATTTTTTTGAAGATAACCAGTCCTTTCTTAAACAATTCAGATTGAATCAGAATTTTCCAAATCCTTTTATCGAGAAAACCATAATTTCCTACTATGTACCCTATGAGTGTTACGTGGGTATTACTATTTATGATATAGCTGGCCGTATGATTGAGAGTATAGACCTAGGTTGCAGTGCAGAGGGATTTAACACTTACACTATAACGAAAAATAGGTTAATCAATAGAGGTAGCGGTATCTATTACTATCAATTAGATGCGAGTAATCATACCCTAACAAGAAAGATGGTATTTTGTAGAACTATGTGAAAAAGACCCAAAGGGGGTCAGGTCTTTAGTTTTAAATTTACTTGACTTTTTCTAAAAGATATATTATATTGATACTCAAATGTTTCAATTATTGTTAAATATTTTGAAATTCAGATAGTAAAAAACCCACACCCTGGAGAAAAGTTTATAAGGTTACATAAAAAACTTAAAACTAAAGACCTGACCCCATGATTCCACCTTTTTTCCCCAAAAATTGTCTAAATTATCAAAAAAGGTTATTTAATACCGTTTTGAATTTATATGATTTTATAAAGCCCTTCTGAATAAGGTTTTGTGAAATATTTTTTGCTAAATTTTTCTTGACAATCGTCGAAAAATGTGGTATAATAATGCATGTAAGATATATACAAATTTTATATTAAAAAGATTCTGTGAAAAATGATATGAATGAATATATCCGAAGGGTTCGCATGGAAAAGAACAAGTATCGAAGTTCGTGATGTATTTTTCCAGTCTCGAGCTTCCAGTTTCGAGTTTCGTTACGAGTTTCCATACCGATAAACTAGTTTCGATAATATTGGTTTTGTGAAGCACTATAATAAGTAGTAGTTCAGTATCAGCTAATTTTTTATCATCAAATATTATATTAAAATAGGTGGAGGTTAAATATATGGAAAAATCAAATTATGAAGCTGAGCATATTCATGTATTGAAAGGACTCGAGGCCGTGAAAAAGAGACCTGCAATGTATATCGGGGATACAGGAAAGATTGGTTTACACCATTTAGTATTTGAGGTAATTGATAACTCCATTGACGAGGGAGCAGTCGGTGAATGCGATAGAATAAATGTAATAATACATAAGAATAATTCGATAACAGTTGAAGATAATGGAAGAGGAATACCAGTAGGTATCCATGAAATTGAAAAGCGTTCGGCACTCGAGGTAGTAATGACATCCCTTCATGCTGGCGGTAAGTTTGATCATAAGGTCTATAAGGTCTCTGGTGGATTGCATGGTGTCGGCGTTTCGGTTGTGAATGCTCTATCTAAGTGGTTAGAGGCATGGATTACAAGGGATGGGGGAGTATTTTACCAGAAATATAAGAGAGGAAAACCTGTAAAAGATGTAGAGCGAGTAGAAGATGTGGGAAAAAGGAAACATGGTACAGTAATAAAATTTTATCCTGATCCAAAGATATTCGAGAATATAGACTTTGATGTAAATATAATTGTGGAAAGGGTAAGAGAATTGGCATTCTTAAACAGAAAGGTTAAACTTACAGTTACAGATGAAAGGAGTAATATCAAAAAGGAATTCTGCTATGATGGAGGAATAAGTGAGTTTGTGACATATCTCAATAGCAGTAAAACAGCCTTGTCACCTGTCATATATTTCAGTGATGAAAAAGAGAACGTCGAAATTGAGATTGCTATGCAGTATACTGACTCGTATGCAGAAGAGATATTTACTTTTGCTAATAATATACTTACAAGAGAAGGTGGAACGCATCTTGTAGGCTTCAAGAGTGGACTGACAAGGGTAATTAACGATTCCCTGAAAAGGGATAATAACAAAGAGTCAGTTCAGGGTGCAGACACTCGAGAAGGACTTACTACGGTTATCTCTGTGAAGTTACCTGAGCCTCAATTTGAGGGACAGACAAAGATGAAATTAGGTAATACTGAGATTAAAGGATTGGTAGAATCTACTGTGATTGAGCATCTCAATATCTACCTCGAGGAAAATCCGAATGTGTTAGATAAAATTATTAAAAAGATATATGCAGCAGCAAGGGCGAGGATGGCAGCAAGAGAAGCGAGAGAACTTGCAAGAAGAAAAAGCGCACTTGAAGTGTCGCCACTGCCTGGAAAGCTTGCAGATTGTATCTCTAAGGATATAAAGAATGCCGAGTTATTTATCGTAGAGGGTGATTCTGCTGGGGGTTCAGCCAAACAGGGTAGGGATAGAAATTTCCAGGCAATACTTCCACTTAAGGGAAAAATACTAAATGTCGAAAAGTCAAGAATAGATAAGGTGTTATCCAATGACGAGATAAGGACTGTAATATCGGCAATAGGAATAGGGATTGGAGATGAATTAGAGACACTTGAAAGACTAAGATATGGTAAGATTATTATTATGGCTGATGCTGATATAGACGGTGCACATATATGCACACTCTTACTAACACTTTTTTATCGTTATGCAAAGAGTTTGGTTGAGGAGGGACATCTCTATATTGCACAACCTCCATTATATCGGGTAAAGGCGGGTAAAGAGTTGTTTTACTTCTATTCTGATGACGAACTTAACCAGGCGCTTGAAGAGAAAGGAAATAAGGTTGATATTCAACGATATAAGGGACTCGGGGAAATGAATCCGAATCAACTATGGGAAACGACTATGGACCCTGAAAAAAGAAATCTAAAGAGGGTTTCAATAGATGACCTGTTTGAGGCTGAAAAAACCTTCACCACGCTCATGGGAGACAATGTAGAACCAAGGAGAAAATTTATTGAAGAGAATGCAAGGTTTGTAGAAAATCTGGATGTATAATTATATTGATCTTGCGAGTCTTATTCTTAATAGGGCTTTTGCCCTGGATACTCTGACCTTTGCATTACTCTGTGTAATGCCGAGCTCCCTTGCTATCTTTCCGTAAGGATATCCTTTTACTTCCCTCATAATAAAGGCTTCCCTGTATTTATGAGGTAATCTTTCTATCTCTTTTTTTAATATTCTCCTCAACTCCACCTTTGTAATATCTTCATTGAATGGTACAGAAAGGGTTTTAACTACTGCCGGGTCTTCAATTGAGATTTCTGTAACCTTGCTTCTCAACCTCATAAGTGAAAGATTTCGGGCAATACCTATTAACCAGGAGCCAAATTTTGTTGCATTCTTCAGGGTAGTTAAACGGGTATATGCAATAAAAAATGTCTCCATAGTTATATCCATTGCATCATCTCTATTGTGCAGTATTTTATATGCTGTATTGTATATCTTCCTCTTATGCTTTTTTAGAAGAATTTCAAATGAATTCTCATCACCTGCTTTTGCTCGCTTTACAAGCTCTCTTTCTTCCATAATTATTATAGTATATCGCAAAGAACTAAAATTCTTGATTTAATACAAAAGAATTGAATTGATTGGTTTGAGCTTAATCAATGAGGTTAAGGATATCTTTATAACATTTTACTCTTTCCTCAATGTTATCTCTATCAAGAATGTCTCTCGAAACACAGATTCCATCGATATGTAGTTTGGATATTTGCTCAATCTTTTCAAGGGTTATACCTCCTATAGCAAAGAGAGGTATCTTGACAGACTTTTTAATATCCCTGAGAATGGATAATGAACGGATCTGAGATTTTTTTGTTTTTGAGGGGAATATTGAACCAAATGAAAGATAGTTTGCCCCTTCATTCTCTGCGCGAATAGCTTCTTCTACAGAATGAACTGAGACTCCTACTAATTTCTGCGGACCAAGTATCTTTCTTGCAGTATAAATAGAGACATCATCTTGCCCGATATGTACTCCATCAGCGTTTACTTCAAAGGTAATATCTGGGCGATTATTGATTATAAAGGTGGTGTTATAGTGACATAAAGCAGTATTTATCTTTCTCGCGTCCTTGATAATTTTTCTTGCCTCCTTGCTCTCCCTGAGCTGTATCATTGAGACACCCAATGAAGCAACTCTAACTGCTATTTGCTCTATTTTTCTGCCTTTAAGCCATTCCTCTCCAAGGATGATATAAAGAAGCATAAGATTATCTGGTTTGTATAGAAGAAATAATCTAATCAAACATTAGTTTGTTATACACTTATGTGTGTTCTTGAAATATAAACTCTCATTCTATAAAGTTTATTTTCCTATATATCTTTCTTACGAGTTCCGTATCTCGCATACAGTACTCACATATTTCATCAATTCTTCCCTCTTTATAGTATTCATAGACCTGAGAGCCATCCATATCGGTTTTTGAGGTTGGCAGGGAGAGAATATAGGCGAGCTTATCGAGTGATATTCTTGCGCTCCAATTTTCCCACTCCCACATAGTATCGAAAACCATATCACGCCTATATCTTGCAAAATTTATTCGTACAGTGGGCTTTATCCCATATATTATACATTTCTTAGAAATAAATTTTAAATCGAAATCAAGTATATTATGTCCTACGAAGAGATTGACATCCCTGCAAAACTCCCAGAATTCTTGTATTAAATTTTTTTCATCTCCCCTGAATATCATTTTCTCCAGATGGTTGTCTCTTTCCTTAATACAGGCAATGCATACTATCTGACCGAAGTCACCTGAAAGGGAAGTCTTCTCAAGGGTTTCTCTGATTTTTTTAGGCTTTTCTTTCACCTCCCATTTTTTCAGTTCTGTGAATGTTGTGACTTCCTTTGGTTGCTTTATATGTGTCTCAAAATACCTTTTGGCGTTTTTTCCACCGGGAATAGTTTCGATATCTAAAAATAGAATATTCATAATTAATCCCCAAAGTTTCTATTACCCTCCTCTGTCTGCAGCCACCATTCAAAAAATATGATTATTTCTTTTGTAATATCTCCAGTTCTTTGTACCTTTGCATAATGTGGGGCGTCATCGGTCTTAAGAAAATAATAGTAAGGATAGCTCTCTTCATCTGTCCATTCAAATACTTCACAGGTTAAGTATCCCTGTGCGGGAGCAGTATCACTATCTCCTACAACCCTGACAACTCCATTGGCGTGTATATAGACATATCCACTGTTATGCTCCAGTTGGAACTCTCCGTAATCTCCCCCTGGAAATGTGAATGTATAAAATCCATTTTCTGTTAAATCACAACTACCAGTTCCATGTCTTATGCTCGATGGGGGTTGTAGTGGATTCTCATTACAGGCAATAATAATTAATAGGACCAAAGGAAAGAGAAAAGTGAGCTTTTTCATACGCTATTATAAAATTAGATTTTCGTTTATCGTTAAGGTAATTTTAACGCTATGTTTTTGTTATATTTCTTATTGAAGATAGTTTTATTGCTCTTGAAGATATCAATTGTGTTAGCAACTTTTTCAGCTTTTTAACAGGAAGACCAACTACATTGTGATAGTCACCTATGATATATTCTATAAATTTATCACCATTTTCCTGGATTGCGTAAGCACCCGCCTTATCCTCCCAATTACTTGATGAAAGATATGAAATTATCTCTTCTTCCTTCAGCTCCTTCATCTTTACAATTGTTTCTTCATAATCAGATATCTTTTTAATACCCTTATTATTTTTTACAATAATACATAGACTAGTAATTACCACGTGTTCACTACCTGATAGGCGAGATAAGATATCATATGCATCCCTCTCATTCTGTGGTTTGCCGATTATAGAACCATTTAGTGATACTACAGTATCAGCAGATATTATTACTCCATTCTTTATGTTCAGGGCAACAGATTCCGCCTTTGCTTCTGATGCCTTAAGTGCAAATTCTACAGCATTTGTATCATCAATAAGACTCTCATCTATACCACTCTTTATTACATCAAAAGAGGGTATGAGTGTTCGAAGAAGTTCCTCTCTTCTCGGTGATGCTGAAGCTAATATAAATCTCATGTTTTTAACCTCTTTGTTTTGGCTGCTGGGAAAAGAATATTATTGAGTATAAGTCTGTAACCAGGGGAATTTGGAAAATTTTCTAACGCTGTTGGAGGGTCACCAACAAGATGTGCAAAATCTTCAGGGTCATGACCACCAAGAAATGTAAAGAACCCTTTTCCTCTATCCCCATAAATATACTTTACCTCTTCAGTATCCTTGATATCTGCCATGACAACTACGTCATCCTTTATCAAATTTCTTTTGAATCCAGTGTTCTGTCCAAGATATTCCCTAATATGTTTTGTATGGTTCTGAGTGAGCATAGAAGGGATAGGGTCGTATTTTGCATCGAAATTTTTTAATGTAAAATATACATTTTCACCTCTTCTGTGTGCCTCTCTGGTTACATCAATATCAGAATGATTATAAATTAACGGGTTTACATCAGGTGTGAAATCTGTAAAGGAAAATGTACTATTATAATCAAGTTTATCCATAAAGTTAGATTCCTCTGGCGTGCCATCAAATGGTTGACCTACTATGTCTACTTCAAGTGCTGCAAGTGCTATATCAATCGTTTCAGTTGCTGAACACATGGCAAAAAGGAATCCCCCATCCTCAACATACTCTCTTATATTTAAGGCAACTGCATGTTTCAATCTCCATACTGATGAAAAGCCAAGTCTTTTAGCCATGTTCTCATTTATCGCAACTTCTTTCTTATACCAGTCTGCATTGTGGTAGGACCTGTAAAATTTACCATATTGACCAGTGAAATCTTCATGATGGAGATGTACCCAGTCATATGAAGATAAGGCTCCTGAAAGGACCTCTTCATCCCATAGGTTGTCGTATGGAATATCGGCATACTCCAGCGCAAGTCTGACAGCATCATCCCAGGGAGAAGAATGTGGCGGTACATAAACAGCTACCTTTGCAGCCTCTTCAAGAATGATCTTCTCCATATTATTGGATTCTATTAAATCATAGATCTGTTTCACTTCTGCTTCACTTACAATAGAGTAACTAACATGTTTCTGAATACAGAGGTTTTCGAGTTGCCTGTTATAGTCGATTAGAAAAGAGCCACTTCTGTAATTAAGAAGCCATTCAACCCTTTTCTCTAAAAGTAATGCATGATAGGCAATACCATAGGCACGTAGATGGTCACTCTGCATTGTATCCATAAAAATAAGAAGCCTTGCAGATGAGAGTGGGAGTGCAATGATTATTGCTATAAAAATGAATAATTTACGCATATGATAGATAATTGTCTATTCGTTTTCTTGATATTCAATGTTTTTTTATTCATAGTGTAGATAAATAGAAAACTTCTCAATACCCTTTCGAACGCCATCTGTAACTGCTCTTGATGATATAGTTGCTGCAGTAATGGCATCTATTGTGCCGCCATATGATTTCAATCGAATTTCCTCTAATTTTTTACACCTAAACTGGTCTAGAAAAAATGCCTCAGTAATCTTCACACCAAGTCCAGGTGTCTCCTTCAGTCCTTCAGAAGGAGTTGCAGGTCTTATCGTTACTATAGTTGTATCAGTGGCTAAACCCACGAGTGTCTCGATTGGTCCACCATATCCCTTTGGAAAGACCTTGAACAATATCCCAATTCGGTTCCCTGTAGAATCCAGAGCTGCCCAGAGTGTATCTTTAAGCAATGTATCTCCTTCAACTATATAATACGAGAAAGAGTGGGCTATAGGAAAAACTTCACGAAGTTGTTCGTCTAATTTTTCCTCGATACCTTCTTCAATTATTGGTGTCGTGACAGTATATACATATGATAGAAGCGCTGCTGATGCCAGACATACAATTAGTAGTGATAAAATCATTTTAAGCTTCATAATTCCTTCTTATCAAATTTTCGGTATTGTGCAAAATATTTTAACTAATTTCTCATAACCTATGGTTTTTAAAGCTGTTAACAATTTTTTGCTTGCCTCCCCCTAATTCTTGTAGGGGTCGGATTCCCGTCTACCCTGCCTACCGGCAGGCAGGCGTCGGGCGGGTATCCGACCCGTTTCTTTTACGGGTTCGATAAATCGAACCCGTACATTTTTGCTTTCTTATTCTTTCTACTAACGGATTGTCCTCTATATACTTATGAATATATGGAGCTTATTTACGGGTTCGATAAATCGAACCCCTACATTTTTGCTTTCTTATTCTTTCATATTCTATTTCACACTACCAAATTTTCTATATTTTGAGCAACTTAATTATACTTCTATTTTCTTGTAGATATATAGTATCTTTGAAATATGTCTTAACTGTAATTTATTATACATCAAATATAGGAATTTGTCAACTGATTTTTTATTAAAAATTGGGTTTATTAACGTTAAAATTCTATCTGTTTCTTATGTGATTCTTTCTTGGCAAAAGATGCAGAATAACAAAATACATATGGATTCATAGGTTGTTATAAATAGGTTGTTATAAATATGTAAAGAGTAAGAATTCAAGACGATTTAATCGTATCTGCCTGTTGGCAGATATAATATATCAACTAAATTGAAGAAGAACTGAATTTTTAAATATATAGATGGTAGATATAAAAGGTGAAAGAGAAGATTATGGGTGATACTATGTAATATTTTTAATAAGTATTTACTTTTGGGGGGCACATCATAGTGCCCCCCAATTTTGTCTTTATGGACATATGGCAAATGCACGGGCAGGGAATCCATCTCCCTTAAATGGCTTAGGCCAACTTACTACAATAAGTGCACCTGCTTCAGGAACCAGGTCAAGATTTCTCAAAACCTCAATTTGCCAGTGTCCTTCAGCAAGAAGCCACTTTTCGACCGAACAACCAAGAGTATCAGTGTCCATAGCTTCATGGCCATTTGCAGTTATACCCCTTTCATCATAAAGGAACTGAATTGCCTCCATACCCCATGCAGGGAAAGGATATCTCTTGAAGTTGTCAAAGTTGCGTATATCCTTGTCTAACTGCCAGTCCTTATACATATCGCTTCTTAATGCCACGAAGGCTCCCTCTGGAATATTACCGTACTCTTTCTCCCATTCGAGGATGTCATCTACTGAGCACTGATGACTAGGTTCATCAACGAGTTTGTCAGTAATATCTATAACACAGAGGGGTAGAATCATCTCATCACATGGAATTTCATCGCAAGTTATATCGCAATCACAGAAGTGGCTGGGAGGGTCTACATGTGTTCCATATTGACCAACATGTGTATATATTGTAGCTCTGAAGAAATTATCAGTTGTTTCGCATGTCCAGAGATTGCCTTCTGCGTCCTTTGCGGGTTCAAACTTTGCCTGACCAAATCCCTCCCACACAGGAGTAGTCCCATCAAATGCATGTGTGAGGTCAACAAATGTGGCAGTCTTTATCTGGGCATCATATAGTGCCCATAACCCAGGCTGCTTTGCCATACCAAACACTGACATGGCTATAAGTAATACTACTGCTACCAGTGTCACTTTTCTTGACATACAACCTCCCTTTAAAAATAAACCCCAGCAAAAACATACCCCTATAAGAGTTTTTTTGAGATATCACCTCCCTTCAATGTGAGTTTTATTTAGACCTGGCTGCTCTTCTGAGACAGATTGCCAGGCCTCCATAAAGTACTATACAGCCAAATATTAACATTATTATAGCCGATACAGGCATTTTTTATTCCTCCTTTCTTCCTATTTTTCCAAGAATAATGGATAATATTATAATAAGAACAAGAATACCCAATCCGGTAAAGATTGCCCATTTCGGATATCCTCCATAACCATAACGAATTAACTGATAAAGAGATGCAATAAATGACCATGCAAGTATCAGGGGAGTTACTATCATAATCATCACATCCCACCACTTCCCTATCTTGAATTCTGAAACCTCGTTTGTGTACTCTCTTAATTTTCGAGATTTGTAAATATAACCTATTGCTACACACTCAAGAAATCCAACAAGTGTTAGACCGTAGGTGCAGGTAAAGTAGTCAGTAATGTCCAACCAGTGTATACCCCCACGGGTTGTAAATATGGAACCGATAAGAAAGCCGAATATACAGACAATAACCAATGTCTTATTTTTAGAGAAGTGCCACTTGTCAGTAAATCCAGCGACAAAGGGTTCTACCTGTGAGAATGCAGAATCTATCCCGAGGGTCAGGAGCAATATAAAGAATAGAACACCGAAGAATTGAGCCCAGAATGGGAGCATCTGTATTATGAGTGGATAGGTTTCAAAAGCAAGGCCGAAACCACTACAGGCAATATCCGGTACGCCGACCCCCATTGCCTGTGCAAGATAACCCAGTGAGGAAAATACTGCAAAACCAGCGAAGAAGCTTGTTCCACAGTTCGCAAGTGACGTAATATATGCATTATTCGTGATATCGGATTCCTTCTTGAGATAGCTTGAATAAACGATTAGTGTGCCCATTGCTAAGGATAGACTGAAGAATATCTGACCATAGGCTGCTAACCACACCTGGGGGTTCGCAAGGGCCTTAAAATTTGGTGTCAGATAGAATTTAAGACCCTCAATAGCTCCAGGTAGTGTAAGACCCCTGACAACCATGATTATAAGGATAGCCCATGGGATTGTTACCGTCCAGAGAACGACCTTTCCAACGACCTTAACACCCTTGAATAAAATAAGATAGATTGCCAACCATACGATAGCAAGTGCAAAAAGTATTGGCCACCTTATTCCTCCAAGTATCCCGGGTCCTGCAGTTTGTTGAAGAAATAAATTACTGAAGAAATAACTTGTATCTGTTCCCCATTGTAATGTCACAGAATGTACCGCATAGTTTAGGCTCCATGCCATTATTGTGGGGTAGAATAGAAATATTAGCATTACCACGAATAGTGATAGCCATCCAATCCATTCCGTGCCTTTACTAACCAAAAAAGAGAAAGCAGATGGTGCTCCTGCCTGTGCCCTTCTTCCCATTGCATATTCCAATATCATGAGTGGTATGCCGGCGGTAATTAAAGCTATAAAATATGGAATAAGAAATGCGCCGCCGCCATTAGCATAACATATATAGGGGAATCTCCAAACGTTACCAAGACCGATGGCTGCTCCTATGGATGCCAGGATGAAGCTTGACCTGTTCCCCCATCTTTCCCTAATTTCCATAGTCCCTCCTATTGCAGTTGAAACTATTTAAAACTTTAACCAAAGATTAACCGTGTTAAATATTTACAAAATTAAGTATAAGTAATCATCTTTAGAAAGTTTTATATAATATTATAATAGTTTTTTATAAAAAAGTCAAGAAAAAAATTTTTACTTTAATGAATTAGCATTAGATGTCTTTACATTCAAGCTTGAGCTCTTTGAGTTTTTTCTCTGTTGGAATACCATTCCTATCCCATTCTCTAAGATTATAATACTCATTAAGCATGGTATCGAGTGTCTCTTGTGATATATATTGCCCTTTTGCTGGTCCAGCAGGAATGGGCTCTTCCATACATCTTGGTGCTAATGTGTCATCTTTTCTTGATATTCCCTCTCTTACAGCAAGCATCCTTGTTAGGTTCCAGATTCTTTCTCCTGCATGTACATATTCTTCCGGTGTAAATTCCAAACCTGTGCAATAGGTAAGTAGATTGGCAAAATCTTCCTCAGAGAAGGGCATAAAATCACAAAGGTCTGTAGAAAAACAAGCGGCACGCTCATCCTGGTTATATTTAACAAATTCTGCTCTTCCCTCTGTGCTGAATCTCTTGAGTTTACCATAAAGCTCTGCACGTGCTACCCATACCCTCTGATGGCATCCACCTCTATCTGCTGTTGCAAATGCAAGCGCCATACCATAAGATGCACGAGGGTCAACACCTGGAAGCTCGAGACCCTTGACATGTATTGCATATCTTTTAGAATTTTTGCCAATTTCATCTGCGGCGATTCTTACACCATTTGCAAAAAGATCTCCAATTCCCTCTCTATAAGCTATAAGTTTTATAAACTCTATGAGTGCTTTACCATTGCCAAATTTTAAATCTATCTCTGGTTTTATTAAACCCTTTTCATAGCACTCCATTGCAAATCCTGCAGCATTACCAGCTGAGATTGCATCGATTCCTAAATCATTACACAGTATATGGGCATATGTTACCCATTCATATGAATCAATTAGGCAGTTGGGACCAAAAACTGCAACTGGTTCGTACTCTGGAGCCTCTAATTTTTTCCCCTTATATTCACCTGATTTTAGTACACTTAATTTAGTACAGGCTACAGGACATGCATAACAGGTTGTAGTTCCTGCCCATATATTCTCCTCCCATAATTTTTCTGGAACGAGACTGATGATCTGTGGCCATGCTATTCCGCTGTAGTTCTTAATAGGCAGTGTACCACCATCTATTCCTTCCCATATACAAACGAGTGTTCCTAAGACATGTCTCTTTATGCGGTTTGGATGGGTGTGCAGAGAGCGATTTAGGTCTTTTACAAGTTTTTTGAATCTATCGGGGTGGGCATAAGAGGGTCTCTTATCTCCTGGTTCCACTACAATTGCCTTCAAATTTTTGGAACCCATTACTGCACCTGGTCCGCATCTTCCTGCCTGACGTCCGATATCGAAGGATATACATGCAAACTTAACGAGCTTTTCTCCAGCAGGTCCTATTACACCACAACTTGATTTTGGATACTTTTTCTTTAGTATCTCGTCGACTTCGAATACTGTTTTACACCATAGGTTTGAAGCATCCAATATCTCACAGGATTCGTCTTTAATATGTAGATAAACAGGTTCTTCAGATGCTCCATTAATTATTATTCCGTCGAAACCCGCAGTCTTAAGTTTCTGTCCAAAATAACCCCCGACGTGACCATCGGTGAATATTCCGGTCTCGGGTGATTTCGTTATCACTGAAAATCTGCCCGAAGATGGGGCTAGGGTACCTGTTAGTGGACCCGTCATAAGGATAAGTAGATTATCAGGACTAAGAGGAGGTGTCTTTGCAGGGACTCTATCCCAGAGAATCTTTGCACCATATCCCTTACCACCGATAAATAATTTTGCCAGTTCAGGGTCTATTTCTGTTATGGTTGTTTTCCTTGAGGTTAGGTCTACTTCTAATATTTTTCCCATGTATCCGCCTAACATATGCACCTCCGATAAGCTTGTTATCAATGTATAATAGTATTAAATCACCCTTACAAATATCCAGATTATAAATATAATTGCTATTTCTATACTGTAGGCTAATCTCTCTTTTTTCTTAAAGGCTCTGTAGAGAACTTTTCCAAAGTTATAACCAAACAAAGAGGTTATAGAGGCACCCAGTGCAGCCAAACTGCCATTTAGTCCTATATATTTTAATACCTTTGCAGATCCTCCATATGTCCAATAATGGTATCTGAAAAGATAGGTTATCGAAAATGCGAATATAACATATCCAAGCCAGGTTCCAAGTGCTCCGGATATCCAGATGGGTTTTTCTCGTTTAATTAGCTTTGCAATGATATCAAATCCCAGGCCTAAAGAGAGTATTGCTAAGAGATGGCAGTAATAAGGCCCAGCATTGATAAGTCTGAACAAGCAGGCAGTTACTGCTATGAGAGTGATGGAGCCAGGTCGAGAGACAAAAATAAAGGAAATTCCCAGGATACCGATTGCAATTATGGAGAGTATTATATCAGAGTAAGGGACATTAGCATTGTAAAGGGCACTGCCACCGATAGTCTCAAGAAATCCCCAAATAGAACCAAAGAAGACTATAAGAATAAGCTCTTTTCTGAACATTTAAGCCTCCAGTCTAATGTCAACTTTATATATTCTGTCTTCATCTATTTTGAGGGTTGATAAAAATCCAAGCAGGATATTTGTTAATGCATTTTTAACAAAAGAGTTTAAAGGAATTGTCTTTTCATTGATTTTAAGTCGGGTCATTTTATCTCTACCTTTTGACAACTTTTCAAGGAAATTTACAATATTTTTGATATCATCAGGATGAAATGTAGGTTTTTTTGTCTTTATTAAGAAATTACTTATTATTGCAATAGAGTCTTTTATCCTGGGTTTCTCACTTATACCTATCCTTAGTAATTCAATCTTTTTTACTGCCTTTGCCCTTTTATAACCCTCGATAAGTACAAAATCGCAGTCTGAGAGATGGTTGATAGCAAGGTCTTCGAGTTTGTTTTCGTCTGTTGATTTTTTTATTAATCCAATCTCGTTTGGACTACTTAAAACCACTCCCCTTGCTCCACTTTTTCTGAATTTAAATGAGTCCTTGTCAGGAGGGTCAAATTTGAATCCTCGAGGACAATGCTTTATACACCCAACCCTGTATCCCCTTTTATTTAGTTCAGTTATAAGTTGGTTTATAAGCCGTGTTTTCCCAGTATCAGATACACCTGTTATACCTATTAAAAGCATTTCTTGACTTTATCCAAACTCCCAAATACGAGATTGCGAAGTTTATTCTGAGCAATAGCGAGGAATCTTCCTCAGAGAAGAAATCTAATTTTTACTTCGTTGAGATTCTATGGTAGGAGCAGGTTTCTACCTGCGATTATAGGTCGCAACCAGGAGGTTGTTCCTACCTTCAGAAGATATATTATGTAAAAGAGCAATAGGAACTTTATAAAGGAGTGACAGTGTTTACTTAGTAGTTTAATGTCTAAAGTCTTATGTCTTTTATCTGGATATTTTACTCTATTTAATAGTCGTCTGATGGATACTGATCAAGTCGTTTAGAAGTGAAAACCCGGTTTCTATACGACCTGCGCCTGGTCCAGATATAGTAACACAATCAAGAGCATCAGTCTTGAATACAATTGCATTATTAACTCCAGAGATATGGAATAGAATATCACTCTCTTCAACCTTTTCTGGTGAAACACGTGCATTTACTTTTCCATTCTTCTTACATGCCCTGGCAATTAGTTTATACCTTTTATTTTCTCTTTTTGCCTGCTGGATATCAGATTGAGTAATGTTAGTAATACCCTTTCTTTCTACATCAGAGACCTTTATATCAGCACCCATCACCACATTTGAGAGTATGACAATCTTTGCAAGGGCGTCCCAACCCTCAACGTCGGCATCAGGCTTTGTTTCAGCATAACCAAGGCGTTGTGCTTCCTTAAGAACCTCAGCGTAGTTCCTACCTTCATCCATCTTAGTGAATATATAATTTGTAGTACCGTTGACTATCCCTCTTATCTCAGTGATATCTGCACCAGCAAGAGTGGAAAGGCTCAAATTTAGTGCAGGTGTACCGCTCAGCACAGTTCCTTCAAATTTAAGAATCTTGTTATTTTCTGTTGCAAGTTTATTGAGCTCTCTATAATGAAGTGCTATTGGCCCCTTATTAGTGGTTATCACATGTTTACCTTCCTGTAATGCTGTTCTTATAAATGTAGTTCCCGGGTCTCCAGTATCAAGATTAGTTGGTGTGATCTCTGCGATTATATCTGCACCAGTTTCTTTTATTGTCTTCAAACTATCCCATCCCTTATTGCCACTTGAATAACCATTGATATTACCATCCTTCTTTACAAGTGATAATATCTCCAGCAAATCGAGACCTTCATCATGGTATACACTTCCCTTTACTGGATCAGATATCGCCACAACTTCATACTCCAGGGTGTATTTATTCTTCAGGTAAGTTCTCTTTTCTCTAAGAAGTTCTACAAAGCCCTGACCAACAGTGCCCAATCCAATTATAGCAATTCTAAAACTCATTCTACCTCCTGGTATAATCTTCGGTAGCGTGCAAAATCTAACCACAGAGAGCACAGAGAATCTTTAGTATTAAGGGATAGATTTATATTCCTCCCCTCTGTGACCTCTTATTAATCTCAAGATCCATTCCACAGGATATGTATGGAAAGGATACGGAATCTCACAGATAAGACTAATCTTTTATCACATCTTTTAACTTTTTTACGTTGAATGGTATTTAATAGCACAGGCAATTATCTTTTCTATTATACCATTCTGGAGAAATTCTTTTGGAGAGCACAGAGAATTAAATTTACTCTGTGACCTCTGTGGTTTTTCATATTCTTTCATATTATTTTTCACAGTATCTAATATTCATTATATTAGACATCCTGATATTTATAGGATGTCTTTATATTTGGGTTATGCCAATATTACTTGATTTAGTAATTAGAATTTCCTTCTCAGTTTCTATTAGTTCTTTCTCAAAAATAGTAGCTATTTCCTCTCTTTTTTCCTTTTCACATATTGCAAAAATAGATGAACCACCACCAGATATATTGCATCCATATGCACCTGCATAAAGAACTCTCCTCTTGACATTTTCATATCCTGGAATTGATTTTGCTCTTGCTGGTTCTGATAAACAGTCTTTATTTACGAATCTTCCAATATCTTTCAAATTACCTGATTCGATTGCATGAATCAAAGCCGAACAGCAACTTATTTGGTTTTTTAACTCTTTCAATGTATATCTTTTTTTTATAAGACCTCTGGTTGTGGTAAGTTTCTTTTTAATAATAGAAATTACTATAGGTATATCAGGTACCTCAAATTTTGTAACATCCATGGGTTTAAAACATCTTACAAGGATAAATCCTCCAAGCAAACACGCTGCAGCATTATCTGCATGAGGTTGCCCACCCGTTATCCTCTCTGCACTGCTTGCTATCTCAATAATTTCATTGTAGTTGAGATTTAGTGATAGCATCTGATTAAGGCCATATGCTGTTGCAGAGGCGGATGCACCAGATGAGCCAAGACCTGAGCATGTTTTAATGCCCTTTTTTATATTGATTTCCACACCCTGAGGTTTTCCAAGCCTTTGTAGAAGATTTATAGCAGCGAGACCAGCTGTATTTCTTTTTACCTCAGTGGGAACTTCCCATTTACCTGCTTCAATATTTATAACAACAGAATTGTTTTGGGATAAAGATATTCTGAATTCATCATATGGTTTCTCTAAAGCGAGAGCAAAGATGTCAAACCCGGGACCAAAATTCGCTATTGTGGCAGGTGCTCTAACTACGATCTCTCTCAAATTAACCTCTTTTCATTCAGTACATTTTTCAGAATCTCTCTCTTTGGTTGGCTCAATCTTGTGAGAGGTAACCGAAGTCCACCTGCAGGTAGTCTCATTAAATTCAAAGCCTCCTTACAGGCCATAGGATTTGTCTCCATCCTGAGGGCTTCAAATAAGTTGTAGTATTTATAATGGAGTTCCCTTGCTTTATCTATTTCTCCTGTGAGACTATATTCGGTTATATTCTTCATAACGTCGGGTATGACATTGCCGGCAACAGTAAATACACCCTTTCCACCAAATGAAAGTAGGGGATAGGCAGTTACGTCCTTTCCTGTAAATACATCGAAATCATTATTCTCTGTCAGGTATACAACCTTGGACAAGTGTCTCATATCACAGTTTCCATCTTTAGTAGCAATTATATTGGGATGCTCAGCCAATTTAGCTGTTCCTTCAGGCGAGAGATTCCTTAAGACCCTTCCTGGTGAGTTATGCATTATAATAGGAATTTTCGACTCATCAGCAACATGCTTATAGAAGGAGATAATACCTTCCTCTGTAGGTAAAATCAGGTAAGGAACATATACGGCAGCATAATCACATCCAAGATCATAAAATAATTTAACTCTTTCAAGAGTTTTTTCCAGACCCATTGTACAGGTGTCAGGAATAACTTTTGTTTTGCCGTTTACTTCTTTAATTATAATTTCTATCACTCTTATTATTTCCTGATAAGATAGTAGTGTATTTTCACCGGTAACTCCAAGTGGTGCAATTCCATGAATCCCTGCTTCTATTTGCCTTTTTACAAGTATCCGAAGTCCTTTTTCATCTAAAGATAAGTTTTCATCGAATGGTGTGATAAGTAATGTGTAGGCACCTGAAATCATAAAACCTCCTATCGTTTGTCTAAGTATTGTCAAAAAACTTTTGTGGATTTTCTCTTATTCCACTTTTTTTTATAATTATCAATTATTTACTTAACTCCCCCTGATTCTTGTAGGGGTCGGATTCATCCGACCCGTTTCTTTTGCAGGTTCGATAAATCGAACCCCTACATTTTTGATTTCATATTCTTTCATATTCTATTTGACACTACCGTTTATCTAATTGGAATACTTAATAATACTATCTATGATGCTAAAATTTATTGGACAAATAATATACTAAGCTGGTGAGCGATGCCGAGGTCAACCATGGGAGACACCGTATAATCAAATTTCAATCTGTTTCGTACAAATCCAAGACCAACAGAGAGTCCAGCAATAGCGTCCATGGGTACATCTGCCTTTAAGTCTTGTCCCTGTGTATTGTATCCTGCCCTGAAAACAAAATTTGATGAAAGTTCAACTTCTGCACCAAGGATGAAATTTTGTCTTCCATTAAACTGTCTATCAACATCAAGGCTAAAGATATAAGGGGGAAGAGGATTGTATTTAACACCCGCTCTTATTTTATAAGGTAGCTCTTCTCTTTTATCACTGAAGGTTGTTATCTCATAACCTATGTTATTAAGGCAGAAGGCAATATCGATCTGAGGTGTATTAGGTGGAGTATATATGATTCCTGCATCTAGTGCAGGAGCAAATGCAGAATATTGGTCTATGTTTTCATATATAAGATTTAAGGATAAACCAGCCTTCAGAGTACTAAAACTTCTTGCATATGCAAACCTTGTAGATAGAGAGATTGGAGTAAAGGTGCCTTCCAACTTACCTACTATATCCCGTCTCTCCATGCTGCCAAGATTTACATAATTAATTGCAATACCAATTACGCCTTGAAAGTAAGGTTTTTCCCAGAGAAGAACACCTGAGTTTATCCCGGCAACGTAGAGTCGTAGGGTAGAGCTGATGGTCATGGAATTAGTATTGCATATACCGGCAGGATTATAAAATATGCTGTATGGATCGCAGAATGCAGAAAACCCACCACCAATTGCAGTTGGTCTTGCACCGCACGGAATATTGAGAAAGTCAAATATAGTTGTGCTATTATTACAGAAAAGGATTGTAGGGGTTATAATTGCGAGGAGAAGAAACCTTTTCATAGCTTTATTTTAACACAATAATAGAGAATTGTCAAGGAAAAAATAATGGGAGTATTTATAAATAGAAATGATTAAAAGATTGTATAATTAATGTTAATAACAAATAGAATATTTATGGGATACCTGATTTATTAGGAAGATATTCTTCTGGATTTAATATACTGTCATTATAGTATATTTCATAATGAAGATGAGGTCCAGAGGATATACCACTTGAACCAACAAATGCAACCACATCTCCTCTGTTTACTTTTTCACCATCCTTTACAGTGATAGATGAGTTGTGCCCGTATACGATTTTATATCCTTCCTTATTGCATATTTCTAATACACTGCCTAGTAGTGAATCAGTCCATATTGCATTTACATATCCACTTATGGTTGAAACTATTTGTGTACCAATTGGTGCTGCAATATCTATTGCCTTATGGTAGGGAGTAAATCCCTGACTTATCCACCCATGTGTAGGCCAAATTGCAGGTATATAGCCTTCCTGGTTGTTTCCCTGTGTATAGACCGGTGATGTATCTTCTATACCCAACAGTGTTAGTAATCGCTGGTTTTCATACACCAAGCGATTTAAGTCTGCTATTATCTTATCTATTGTTTCGTTTTTCTCTTTTTGAAGGAATTCTATGTTTTCTTCTAGTTTATTTGCTTTTTTAGCAAGATTGTAAATACTCACATACTTATATCCCAGGAATGCTACAACTCCAATAATAACAAAAAGGAGGACTAAAAGAAGTATAGCCACACCTTTGGGAATAACTATCCTTTTTACATCTCCTTCCTCGTCAGGGATGAACATAAGTGATATCTTTTTTGCCATATTCGTATAATGTTGAGTTTTTCAGGTTTAAATAAAGAGGCAATATTATTATTTGATAATTATACACTAAAGCAATAAAATTGTCAAGGAAAAAATGAGGTTTGGGTTCATATATGTGAGAATTTTCCTTGACAACTCGGTAGATTTGGATTATAATGTTATATAAGTTTTATTTTTGATACTGTGAAAAATAATATGAAAGAATATGAAAGCTAAAATGTAGGGGTTCGATTTATCGAACCCGCAAATAAACCCCCTTCTGAAAGGAATTATTATGAGCATGTAATCAGGAATGAGAAAGCCTTACATAATATTCATAGGTATATAGAGGACAATACGTTAGTAGAGAGAATAAGATTTGAAGAATTCTATAGAAACGGGTCGGATACCCGTCGGGCAGGAATCCGACCCCTACAAAAATCAGGGTTGGATGAATCCGACCCCTACAAGAATTAGGGAGAGGAAAGAAAAAAATTGATAATTACTTTAAAAACTATAGGTTATTCGTTAGCTAACGAATTACGATAAATTAGATAAGATATTTTTCACACTACCGTATTTTTCATCAGGGGGTGGCAATGAAGAATATATTTGTTTTTGTGCTTTTGGGAACTTTTATATTAGTTTCCTCTCTGATGTTTGCGTCGGAACTCTATGTCAGTTTTGACAACTTCTATCCCATTTTTACGTCAGAAATCTATGTCAGTTATGAGTTGTACCCTCGTAAACCCTATCCAGAGTCTTATCCCAAGAATGATGAGATTTCCCTGAGAATTAGAGGTATAAACAAACATCTTGCAGGGATTGTATCTGATACAATAACTGATATGCTCTGGAACCCAGCAAGACTACCCTCAAAGAGTTTCATCTCTTTTCGGGTTCCAAACAGAATAGTCACCTCGCTTCCGGGTCCCTTAAAAACGAGATTGGGAATATTATTAGAAGGAAGTTACTCTGAATCGGAGAATAAGTACAGAGAGAAAGAGCCTTCTTACTATTATTGGGACTATCATTATACTGATTATTTAAATAGTCACAGCAGTAGTCATTCAGGCAATACATACAAGGGGGTACTCCTTGGGTCAAAGCAGGTTAATCCTAATACCTGCATTGGATTAAGATTAGATTACTCCTTGAAGCCTAATACAAGCAGTGATGACTGGATATATAGATATACCCGTGAAAGGAACTATGATAGCTATGAGCGGTTAGATAGTAGAGATGATATTAGAGAATACAACGGTGCAGACACTACATCTTCCTGGTCTCTTGGCATCGGCATACTCTCTTCAATCCGTAAATCAGATGTGGAAATTGTCCTTATGTACAGAAATCAAAAGGAGCTGGGTCACTTTCTTGACAGCAGGAGAGAGAATGGATATGGAGAATACATTCGCACATACGATAGCACAACATATACAGATATCCACAACTTTGAATCCGAAAGACTGGCAGAGGAATATGATTTTCTCAATCCCCAGATATGGAGTCTGGGGATGAGATTGTCCAGGGATATAACCCCTACCTCAACATTTAGGACAATAGCTACTCTCTATAAAGGATATGGAGATGCACAGAGAGAGAGAAAAAATCTAAGGTACTATTATGAAGACCGTTATTACAGCTACTCAGATCCTGACACCTTCTATGCCCATGGTGATACATCTGAATCCTATCAGGAAGATGAGAGTGTGCTTGAGGGTGATGCAAATATTCTCGGTGGTCTTCTCGCCCTGGGGCAGGAATTTAGTGTTTCCCCCAAACTCTCTGGGGGGGTTGGAATCAGAATCTCCTACGAGAAAAGTGAGGTTAAACTCACAGGAACAAGGGATGAGGTTTATGATACCCTGACCTCGCATTCCGCAATAGAAGAGAAGAGCATTGGAAGAAAAACCTATGTCTATCTTCCCATGGGCATTGAATACAGACCTATACCAGAAATCGCTGTAAGATTTGGGATTAGCATCTATGGCTTTCATCATCTCCTGGAAGAGAATACCAGCGAAGGCTACAGCAAATCAAAATATACAAACGGTCCCTATTATAACATCAGTTTTGGTGCCGGTTATAACTGGAAGAGATTTAAGTTTGATATCTATACAATGGATGTTGCAGCAATTAAGTCGTGGGAAATTGAATTATGCTACAGTTTGTGATACTGTGAAAAATAATACGAAAGAATATGAAAGCAAAAATGTAGGGGTTCGATTTATCGAACCCGCAAAAGAAACGGGTCTGATACCCGTCCGACGCCTGCCTGACGGTAGGCAGGGCAGACGGGAATCCAACCCCTACAAGAATTAGGGGAAGGCAAGCAAAAAATTGATAATTACTTTAAAAACTGCAAATTGTTAGTTAGCTAACGAATTATAAGAAATTAGTTAAAATATTTTTCACATTGCCCATCACCATAAACAGGAGGTATTATGAGGAGGTTATGGGTTGTACTGGCACTTGTGATAGGGGTATCTGCCTATGCCCAGCAGGAGATAACGCTTGTAGATGAGTTGTTTGAGGCGGGAGAGTTCAGGGATATTGTTATCATTGATAACTATCTCCTCACCCCAAATATCAAGGGACTGGCAATATATGATATATCAAATCCATCATTTCCAGTCCATATAAATACCATAAATACACCGGGGTGTGCCGAAAATCTGGTGGTGAAGGATGATTATCTCTATCTATTTGATATTGGCAATGGGATAATACTGTTTGATATAACAGACCCCTCTTCTCCATCTATCCTCGATAAATTTCATTTCTATAATGGAATGTCTCTTTATTACCCTCACCACACAGTGGAGATTTATGGTAATATGCTCTACTACCCTGATTATGTGAATTACAATGCGTATCTTAAGGTTCTTGACATCACCAATCCTCTTAGTCCTGTTCCAAGAGATAGTATTCAAATTCCTAACTATTCCTATGACCTTCAAGTAAACTATCCGTACTGTTATATGAGCGACAACACTCAAAGCATATATATTCTTAATTTATCTGACCCTGATTCTATTTGTGTAGTAGATACCATTTCCCTTGGGGGCGTGGGCTTGGGTATGACAACAGTGGGTAACTATCTCTATGTTGGAACTGATTATTCCTATGGTGTGGAGGTTTTTGACATCACAAATCCGGTGTCTCCTGATAGTGCTGGATACTTTCTTGACGAATGGTATCCCTACTATTCCTTTGTTGGACTGGATAGTATCCTCTATGGCTACCGCCACGGTGGCAGGCTTGCTGTATTCGACATATCGAACCCACCTGAAATAGATACCCTCGGATTGGCTCCTTTTTCATATGGTGGGGGTGGGGGTTGTATGTTCAGGGAAGACACCCTCCTTGCTATGACAGCCAGCCGTTCTACAGCCTCGGGAAATTATTATGGAATGGGCATTATAGGAATTTCTGACCCAATTTCTCCCAATAACCTCTCTTACACCATTACCGATAAGGGACCTATTCAATTTGTAAAAACCACGGGAAATAATTTGATTATGGCAAATCCTGGAGAGATATATTGTTACGGTATACAAAATCCCGCATCTCCATATCTTCTGTCAGATTACAATCCTTCTCCTTGCAATGTCTATAAGCTGGCAGTTGATTCAAACTATGTATATTATGTGAGCTCCTGGCATTACAGCCTGGGGGCACTCAGTCTGCTCGACCTCTCTCTTGCAGGTTCATTTTCAACACAACAGTATCTCTTTGATATTGTTGCCTCAAACGGCTATGTCTATGGGGTGAGGGATACCGTCAGGGTATTTCAAATGATGGGTGACAGTCTTCAGCAGTTAGGGGTCTATCAAGATTGTGTAAACACGATACATCTCTTTGTTAGAGATACCCTCCTGTTTTTCTATGACTATGACTCGGCATTGTTTAATATATTAAATGTGTCCAACCCGTCTTCTCCGACGCTTGCAGGGGAACTTGACCCGGAGAGAAATCTCTGGTACTCTCCAATTTTCGTGGATGGTGATTATGGATATTTCCTGTATGGAGATAGCCTTCTTGTCTATCATTTTGGAAGCAACTTTTCATCAATGGATTTTGCGGGCTCTTTGTTTCTTGATAATTATGTAGAGGGTGGTGATATTGCGGTGCAGGATACATTTATGTATATCGCCGGAAATAAATATCTCACAATACTCAAAACCACAACCCCGGATTCGCCTGTTCTGGTAGACAGATATAATACATCGGGAATTCCTGAAGGGGTTGCTCCCTATGGAGATTATGTATATGTGGCTGATAACACATCTCTTGGTATATATCACTTCCAGGCTACAGGAATTGAAGAGGAGTCCGTTCGGGGTGAAGGAGTCATAAACCTTGCCGTTACACCCAATCCAGCGAGTGGATTCTTTACCATCTCGTATTCAATTCCAGAAAAATGTAAGGTCAGGATAGGTATCTACGATATCACAGGCAGGCTCGTCAGGTCTTTCCCAATTAACCAATCAACCAATCAACTAATTAACTGTATTACCTGGAAGGGTGAAGATGACAGGGGTAAAAAGGTCTCTCAGGGAATATACTTCTGTTTGATGGAGACGGAAGGTGCGAAGATAAGTCGTAAGATGATTGTGATAAAGTAAAGAGCATGACTTCGGACAACGGTAGGGACAGGGCTCGTCCCTGTCGAGTAATGGAGTGATATAGGGCAGGAGTATTGGGATATCTGGAGTGCATTAGCTTGCTAATGTAAAGGGTAGAGTGAGTTTGTTATAGATTACAGATTGTAGATATTAGATAGGGAGGTTGTTGACACCTGATTCAATTTTACCTGATTTCTTCAGAGGGGTACTGAATCGTAGGGCAAGGCTTAAGCCTTGCAAAAGCAAACCTAAAGCCTGCCTGCCGGTAGGCAGGGTTTGCCCTACATTAATAGGTTAATAAAAGCTTCATGATTGCCCTGCTTACAAACAGGTGTCAAGCAAGTCAACATTGTTACCTGTAACATAATAATTTATGTTCCTCCTGGGCTTATATGATACTATTTCAATTCGTGCTTGCACGGTTAAAAACCGCGACTGCCGTCAGGCAGGCGTGCCTACATTTTAAGTAGGCCGTGTTTGTAGGCACGAATTCAATTCGTGCTTGCTATCAAACTTGGTCACCCTTCAGTGTGACCATTATGCAAACTTTATTGACCTGGAGGTGATTATGAGGCGTTTTTGTATTTTGGCAGGATTATTCTTATGCCACGCTCTCTTATTTGCCCAGCCGGCAGATAGCCCCTGGCCTATGTATCAGCACGATGCCCAGCATACGGGAAGAGTAGATGTGATGGGACCCGAGTCACCACATATGGACTGGATATATGAACCAACCGGAAGTGGAATTTCTATGCCCATCATAGATGAAGATTCAACCATATATTTCTATTCTACAGTAGATACACTTTTCTATGCACTTTATCCAAATGGCACGGTGAAATGGATTTATAAGTACAACGGTTCCGGTGGTATAAGTGGCGAATGTGGTGTGGTCAGTGAGGATTATATCCACTTTGTAAGAAACACATGGGAAACTAACGGTGGTAGCTACTGGTCTTATTATCATATCTTAAATAAAGACGGAACCCTATACTGGCAAAATGACAGAGGAGGAAGCTACTGGTATTACAATAGACTTTACAGTTCACCAATTATGGGAACTGATAGAACTGTATATGTCGTGGGAGACTCAGGAACCGTCGCGGCAAAAGATGTAAAACTATATGCATTTGACGACACTTTAGTTCAGTGGACATCATTCCTGAAGCAAGCACAAAGTGGTCATTATTATTTCTCGACACCTGCAGTGGGACCCGATGGAACAATCTATGTTGCACTGGATGACAGCATATATGCAGTCAACCCTGATGGTTCAAGAAAGTGGAGTGTAAGCCGAGGAAACTTCGCCTGGGCTGATTGGCAGAAATACGCAACGGTATCTGTGGGTAGTGATAGTTCTGTATATTTTGTGTCAAAATTTGGTGGTTATGATTCACTTACTGCAGTTGACCCATCTGGTAATGTAATGTGGAGATGGGGATGTCCGTCTTCTTTATATAATATTCGCACACCTGCTCCCTCCATTGGCTTGGGTGACACCCTCTATTTTATATATGGTAAGTATCTTATGTCGCTAACAGCAGATGGTGATAGCATCTTTACTATACCTTTCGATTGGTGGGGAAATAATCTTGTAGTTACACAAAATATGTTGTATGTGGTGGGGAGGAATCCCGGAGCTTTATTTGCATTTACACATAGCGGTAAATTAAAATGGAGATACAATTTTGACGCTTGGTATATAGAGGGTGTTGCAATGGGTTACGATGGAATTATCGGCATTGATGGAGACAACAGGGCCTTCTGCATAAGAGAGGGTAATTATGCCGTTGAATTACTCCATCCAAACGGTGGTGAGAACCTGTCTACCTTACAACCTGATACCATAAGGTGGAGTTCGCAGAATGTGGATTCAATTTCCCTGTATTACACACTTACGGGCAGCGATAATATAATTGATTATACGCCAATAGTAGAGAAGATTCCGAATACGGATGAATATATCTGGCAGCCACCTGACACATCCTGCAGCAGTGTACGGGTTGCAGTTGTTGCAACAGATTCACGAGGAAGTATTCTTGCACTTGATATGAGTGATAGCAATTTTACTATAGATAACACACATCCTGAATCCTGGGTTGATTCACTGCCAGGATTTATAAACTCATTATCATTTGAAATTACCTGGCACGGTTATGACCCGGGCGACGGTTCGGGATTGGATTATTTTGATGTTCAGTATAAAGACGGCGATGGTTCCTGGATTGATTGGCTAATGGAAACAACCGATACAACCAAAATATTTACAGGGCAGGAGAATCATAGGTATTATTTAAGGTGCAGGGGGGTTGATAAGAGCGGAAATGTGGAGCCATATCCTTCCTACGACACCTATACTTATATAGATATAACTCATCCCACAATTACAGATGTAACTCCCATAGAAGATGGTCTGGCTGGTACTGAACCTGTCATTCATGCGGTGGTGGGTGACCCATCACCCGGTAGTGGGTTGGTGCTTGATTCAATCAAGGTGGTATTTGACGATACACTTGCATATCACTATCCAGGTGGAGTTACATACGATGATTACACTGGTGAAGTAGGGTTTAAGTGGTATTGTGCCCCACTTTCTTATGGTATGCACACGATGACAATAAGTGCGATGGATTTGGCAACTAACTGGTTCTCGGTAAACAGAAACTTCAATGCCTCGTGGTTTGTAGATAAGAAGTGGGAACTTGTGGGTAATATGGGCAGATTAGGAGGAGATGATACCTGCACACTTTATGATGAATCACAAACCGAGGAATATCTGTTGCAACTTTTAATAGATGATTATGCTCCCTTTGAAAGACTATGTCTTGGTGAGGATGTGATGTTCAGGTTGGAGTGCTGGACAGGAGGGGCTGTGTGGGATTTTATGTGGGCATTTACTGATTTGAAGATATTATCCGATGGGTGTGTTGACAATATCAGGAGACAGGTTGAGACGTGGGTGGCAGAGGATTCTGCTGCTTATGCTGATAGTATAGAGTCAGCGACCGATATGGTGGGACGCATAGTTGATGAGTACGAGGAGTTCATTGACATAGGTATCTCAATAGTGGATGAAGTTTATGGGACTGGATTTGGTGATGTCAAGACCTATATAAGTGTAATATATGATTTAACTTCGCCCAATGATGATGAGATAATCTACCAGTTCAGACAGATGGCAACCCGTATTGTAATGAACAGTTTCCTGAGAATAACACAACCATCACTTGATGATATACTTAACAATGCGATTACGCATAATTTTACGGGTACTTATGGAGAGGCACAGCAAGCGACCGGTGGACTTATGACACCGGACCAATATCCCGATGGTTCCGTTCTAAAAATATACAAGGATTGGTATGAAGCGGCAGACGATTCAATATGTGATTACATATGGACAGCACAGGGATTTGAGTTTGTATCCTATCTGTTTGGAATATTTGGTGCGCCCATCGGTGGTTTTGATTTTGGAGTGATATTCCAGAAGTGGAGCGAAACCATTGCGGCAATAGAATATTTGAGAGCAATGCAGGTTGCCTTAAGATATTATGTTGGGGTTGCAGACACATCTACCGGTGGCATAAGGGAAGGTACAATATTGTCGTTTTTCCCGGACAGTAGTGTATCAAAAACAATCCTATGTGAATTTATACCACGGGAAGTAATTGAGAAGTTTAAGGATAAATTCAGGGATGCAAAAGATGATTACGAGACCTGCCTGTTGCATATACAGCAACTTGTTGACAACGGCGAGGTTGATAGCGTAAGACTCCTCCTTCCCACTCTTATAGAACTTGACCGCCAGTATTCATTTCAGTCTCGCATCTCAAAGGCACCAATACTTGCCGTTGCAGACACCGCATATGCCGAGGATACCGGTTTTGCTGATGAGCTATTTGATTTGCATATAAAATTTGTCAACTCAAATAGTGAGCGACATCGTGTAAATAATTTTATAAGGGCGTCTCTGGGTGATTCTACATATATAGACAGCGTTGATGCACAGGTGCCAGCAGTAATTGCGACAAATGATACACTGGAAGGGATGACATCGGCTCTATTGGATTCCATTAGTAGTTATCCCGCATCCCCCATAGTTTTGCCCTCATATTATCAGGTTAGAGATAGGGTTAGTGTGGGTGATACATTCAGCCTTCACGCAAGTATTATAAATGGTGGTGCAGGTGTTGCACATAATGTAAGGGCACGACTTATAACCCCATCTGAGATTAACATCACGGGTGAGAATGAATTTTATATCGGTGATTTAGAGAGTGGTGAAGAAGTTGAGGTTACCTGGTCGCTTATGTGCAGGGAAGCAGGAGGCCCTGTATCACTTATGATAGCACCCCGTGCAGATAACGGTAAATTTATGTCAAAAACGGTAAATATTATGACCGAATATACGATAGCACCGGAGATAGGTGGGGTAACGGTTGACTCACAGTTGATAGAGCCTTATGATTATGTGGTTATCAATGCATATGTCACGGGGGTTAAATCCATATACAGGGTATATGCATATATTACAAGGCCAGGTGAATCGTATATCCAGCAAGTCCGTCTTTATGACGATGGTTACCATTACGACGGTGAGTCAGATGACCACCTTTACGGTGTCAGATGGAGAACACCCAATTATGCGAAGGATTATTATATCTCTATAACTGCAGAAGATATAAGTGGCAATACAAGGACACGCGGTAATGTAGTGGGATTTACAAGCAAGGAGTTTGAAAATGCAAATGCTTTACTCATTGTAAACGATAATCTTGATAGATACGAAATTGTAAATGATGACACAACAATTATTGGAGGAGATATTGAAAGTTATTACAGAACCTCACTGGATAATCTGGGACACCCCTACGATATGTGGAGAACCATCTGTAGAGGTACTCCTACAGATTTTGTGCTTGAGCTTTACAGAAAAGATGGATGCGCGATCTGGGGTAATGGAATCTATAAGGGTAGTATAATATCAGGTTTGGATGCTCAGAATGCTATTAAATGGTATTTAGGTCGTGAGGGCAAATTTTTTATAAGTGGTCAGGATATTGCCTGGGGTTTGACGCGAAATGGAAGTGATGTCAATACTCTCCTGGAGGATTATCTTAATACCACTTATCTTTTAGATGATTCAAGAGATTATGATCTTGAGGGAGTGAATGGTGACCCGATATCCGATGGGTTAGATATCTCTATCTCAGGTGGTATTGGGGCAAATAATCAGAGATATCCTGATGTTATAGAGCCGACTGGTGAAGGCACATCGATATTTAACTACAGTGCGGGGTTGTCTGGAGGAGTAAGGACAGAGGATAGGATTGTATACCTGTCCTTTGGGTTCGAGGGGATAGATTCTGATATAGATAGGGATAGTATCCTTGCGAGGGTCTTGGATTACTTTGGGTTCGTTGGTATTCAGGAGAATGAGACTGAGATTATTCATGCTTTCAGAATATATCCTAATCCTTCTTCCAGATATTTGTGTCTAACGATACCAGGGTCATACAAAAGTAGCTTATTGAGTATATACGATCTATCCGGGAGGCTTTTGAGGAGTATAGATTTAAAGTGTGTGGATAAAGAAGGGAATACTCACTCTATTGATGTTAGTGATTTGCCTGCGGGAATATACTTTATCCGGGTAGAGACGCCTTCTAAGAAGTATATCCGTAAGATAATACTGATAAGATAGTATCAATGACCATAAGTCAACATATGTAGGGCAAACCCTGCCTACCGGCAGGCAGGCTTCAGGTTTGCTTTTACGCAAGGGTTAAGCTCTTACCATACTAGTCTATATTTAGTAGAGATTTCGTAACCGTAGAACAATACGGACTAACGATGATATGATGATATTAGCAATCCTATTAATTATAACTCAATCTCCTGACTCTGTCATTGAATATAACCATACGATGCAGAGGGGTAGCACACTTAGTGAGGCGATTGAAATGAGTGGTCTGGGAAAAGATTCCTATGTGAAACTGATAACACTACTTGAAGACAGCGTAGATGTGAGGAAGTGCTATCCAGGTGATAAAATAAATATTAAAAGGTCAGGAAATAAGATTGTTGAATTCAGCTTCGAAGGCAAGTACCTTACATACAGTGTAGATAGTCTTTACAGGTTTAAGAGGGAGAAGGAGAAGCTTCTTTTAACACTTATCCATGGTTACATAGATGGAGGGTTTTTATGGGAAGCCATTGTATCAAACGGTGGCTCTCCGAATCTTGTATATAGGTTTACAGATGAGATATTTATCTGGGATATAGATTTTAATGTTGAAACAAGGACTGGGGATGAATTTTTGGTTATTGTATATAAAAGGTATATGGGAGATAGATTTCTTGGATTTGGGAATATACTATATGCATCCTATAAGCAAGTAAGAAGAGAGTTAAGAGCATATTACTATACTCCTGAAGGCAAGAGACCTGACTATTATAACTTAGAAGGCAAATCTTTACAGCGAGTGTTTCTAAGAGCACCTCTATCATATACAAGGATAAGTTCGAGATTCAGTAAGTCCCGATTACATCCAATCTTACGTATAAGAAGACCCCATCTTGGGGTAGACTACGCTGCGCCAATAGGCACACCTGTAAAGACCATCGGGGATGGAAAGGTAATATTGAGAAAATGGAATGGTGGTTATGGAAATCAGGTAGTTATTCAACATGGTTCGAGATATAAGAGTTATTATGGGCATCTTTCAAGGTTTGTATCAAGGGTAAAAAAGGGCAGTTATGTTAAACAGGGAGATATAATTGGATACGTAGGTTCTACAGGACTCTCCACAGGTCCGCATCTCGACTTTAGAATTAAAAGGGATGGGAGGTGGATAGACCCATTAAAGCTTGATCCCCCATCAAGAAAAGACCCCATCTCACAAGAAGAGATGGAGTCTTTTAAAGAATATAAAGAACATATCTTCTCCCTGCAGAGGCAGCTCGAGACATGCAGGAATCTTTCTCATATGTTGGGAATAAGAAATAGCCTTATTAAATCAGAGGTTAAGCAGCCTTAAGTTGAGATAGTTTCTTGGTAAGTCTTGATTTCTTTCTTGCTGCTGTATTTTTGTGTATAATTTTCTTTTTTGCTGCCTTATCTATTGCAGAGTATGCCTCTGAAAGTGTGATTTTCTTTTTCTTCGGTGTAGCTGCAATTGCAGTAACTATCTTCGTTTTCATACGTCTCTTATACCCTATATTTCTTGATTTCTTGACTTTATCCTGTCTTATTCTTTTCCTTGTCGAAGGCGTATGCGCCATTATCCCTCCAGATATGTTTTGAATTTTATTATTAATTATAATTACACGCAGATTATAACATAAATTTTATTATATGTCAAGAAAAAAGTTGACATAGAGAATTATATGTGTTGTTATTTTTATTGATATCATACTATGTGCTGTAATATAAGATACTTATAACTATTTTTATAAAAAATATCTTGACTTTTTATTAAATGTATGTTATCATATAGGGTTATCTTATATATAGTTTTTATAAACTTTTAAAAGTATAAACTATAATTTACTTCTCCACTGCGGTTGTGTTAAACACAATGGAAGTAGATAAAAAAAGGAGGTTCTATGGGTAAGATAAGAGTGGGTATTATTGGTGTGGGTAATTGTGCATCTTCACTTGTTCAGGGTATATATTTTTACAGGAATATAAGCGATAAAGAGTTAATCCCCGGCATAATGCATACAAACTTTGGAGGATATAGAATTAGTGATATAGAATTCTCCTGCGCATTTGATATAGATATAAACAAGGTTAAGAAGGATCTTGCAGTTGCAATTTTTAAAAAACCAAACAATACATATAAATTCTGTGATGTCCCGAAACTTAACATCCCTGTGTTGAGAGGAATGACCCATGATGGCATCGGAAAGTATCTTGCTCCTATTATAAAGATTGCTCCTGGTTCTACGGTTGATATGATCAGGGTTTTGAGAGAGACAAAAACAGATATGTGTATTAGCTACTTACCAGTTGGAAGTGAGGAGGCTACAAAATGGTATGTAGAACAATTATTACAGGCTGGAGTTGGATTAATAAATTGTATACCCGCTTTCGTAGCTTCTCAGAAATATTGGAATGATAGATTTAAAAGTGCCGGTTTACCAATAATAGGTGATGACATAAAATCACAGGTTGGAGCAACGATAGTTCATAGAGTTCTTGTAAACCTATTCAAAGATAGGGGGGTTAAGCTTGAACGCACATATCAATTGAATGTAGGAGGAAATACCGATTTTCTAAATATGCTTGAAAGGGAAAGACTCGAATCTAAAAAGATGTCAAAAACTCAGGCGGTTACTTCACAACTGTCATATAAGCTCCCTGATGAAGATATTCATGTTGGTCCATCTGACTATATTCCCTGGTTAAAAGATAGGAAATTTGCATTTATGAGACTTGAAGGAACTACCTTTGGTAATGTTCCTCTTACGGCTGAGCTCAAACTTGAGGTCTGGGATTCTCCTAATTCAGCAGGGGTTGTTATCGATGCCATAAGAGCACTCAAGATTGCTTTAGATGCAGGCTTATCCGGGAGTATAATTGAACCCTCTTCATATTTCATGAAGTCCCCACCTGTACAGTTTACTGATGATATTGCTCGAGACAAGGTAGAGGAGTTTATTAAAAAATATTCTAGTTCAAACAAGAAAGAAAAATAAGAGGTAACTATGACTGAACTCCTTATTACATTTGAGGGTATAGAGGGAAGTGGAAAGTCTGTACAAGCAAAACTTCTATATGATTACTTTCAAGAAAAGGATATCTCCTCAATATTAACAAGAGAACCGGGTGGTTCTGATCTTTCAGAGAAAGTAAGGGAAATACTTCTTGACCGCCAACACCTTGATATGGTTCCCTATACAGAATTGTTTCTCTATCTTGCTGCAAGAGCTCAACATACCCAGGAAGTCATAAAACCTGCCCTTGCGCAGGGCAAGATTGTTATATGTGATAGATATATAGATGCATCTATCGTATATCAAGGAGATGGGAGAGGAATATCTAAAACACTTATAACGCAGCTCAATAAGACTTCAACCGGGGGCTTAGTGCCAAATTTAACCTTTCTTTTAGATATTGAGCCTGAGATTGCACTTAAGAGAATTGAAAGAAAAGATAGGCTTGAGTCTGAATCACTGGAGTTTCACAACCGTGTCAGAGGTGGTTATCTAAAACTTCATAGACAGAATCCAGATAGGTTTGTACTTCTCGATGGTACTAAATCTATAGAAAAATTACATAATGAGATAAAGGATATATTTGAGGCAAGAATGATGAAGTTGGAATAGATAGAGAGTGAATCTCCCATTCTTCTGGAATTGGTGGATGAGCATGGTAATCTCATCTCTAATTACTATCCCTAATATGAGATTGTTTCACTCTGATGGTCGTTGGAATTCGCAATGACAGACCAGACCCGTATCACATAGCTTTGGAATATTGTTAAAAATTCTAACTTGTGTATTGTTTTTTACAGTTTTGATTACCCACCAATGTATCTTGAATCTATTTCTATCTCCGGTTTTAAGTCGTTTCCCCATAAAACAATCATAAAATATCACCCTGGAATAAATTGCATTATAGGTCCAAATGGATGTGGAAAATCCAATATTATAGATGCAATTAGATGGGCACTTGGTGAAAGCAGAACTTCACTTCTCAGAGCAAAGACCATGCAAGAGTTGATATTTCATGGAACCGAAAGGAGACCCCAGAAAGGAATGGCAGAGGTATCACTATGTTTTCTTAATGATGGGATACTACCCATAAAGTCAAGTGAGATAGTTATTTCAAGAAAACTTACACGATCTGGAGAGAATGAATTTTATTTAAATGATAAAAGAGTACTACAAAGAGATATTGTAGAGTTGTTTGAGTCGATAAACCCGCAGGGTTATTCCCTTCTATCACGAGAGGAGATAGATTCTGTTCTTTCGGGTGATCCATACTATCGAAGAAGAACAGTAGAAGAAGTCGCTGGTGTAGTAACATATAGAAACCATAAATTAAGTACTCTATCGAAACTTGAGCGTATGAAAACAGATATAGAGAAATTGGATAATGTTATAAGCGAAGTCTCTGCAAGAGAGATAGAGCTTCGTAGTGCAGCAAGGAGGGCAGTCAAATACGAAAACCTGAAGAGGGATATTGGGCATATAAGGTGGACACTTTTGAAGGATATGACAGCACAGATTGATAAGAAGTTAGAAACTATATCATCGTTAATCACTAAGGAAAAAGGATTACAGAAAAAGGTAAAAGATTTAGAGAAATCAAAAGCATCTATTATGGGTAGAAAAAAAGAACTGGAAGAAAGAGGAAAAGAGATAGGAAACAGGATGCTTCAACTTGAGAAACAGGAGTCTTCGCTTAAAGAAAAAAGAGAGAACCTCAAGTATCGATTGGATGAGATTCTTAAACAGAGAGATAGAATAATGAAAGATTTGTTAAAGGTTGGAAAGACAAGGAAAGATGTTGATAATAATTACAAGAAAATTCTTAAACGTATCGATTCGGAAAGAGATGAAATAAAATTATATCCTGAAGTTGATGAAACACTATATGAGAAAAGAGATGAGATTATCAGGGGAATTGAGTCATTGAAAAAAGAGAGTGCTTCTGTAAGAGAAAATCTCATCATAACAAAGACAATAGTTGAGAGCAATAAGAAGAGAAGAGAACACATAAGGGAGGAACTGGAGAGAACTAAGCAGAGAAAAGGTGTTGCAGAAAAAGAGCTTAAGAAAACATTGGGATTATCTGAAAACTTGAAGCCACCCGCAAGAGATATGGAGGAAATAGAGGATTCTATACAAAAGCTTGAACAGGAACGTGCAAGATTGTTGATTTATGTGAAAGACGTTATTTCTGATGAGGATTATGTAAAACTTGGTGATGTTATTACAGCGAAGAAGGGCAAAGAAAGGATTGTTTATGGAGCACTTGGTTCAGTTTTGTCCTGTATACTTGTTAATAAACTTGAAGAGGTTGTTTTCTCTGATGGTAAAAGAAAAGAATTTATATGTCCAGATTTGCTGCCTGATTGGAATTTTAAGGAAAATTATGAGGATTTGTCAACTTTCGTTAACTTGGACCATGATTATAAATACCTTGAATCGATTTTACATATATTCATTGTGACCTCAGATATAAAATCTGCAATTTCCCTTCGAAAAAAGGGGCTTAATCTACCTATCGTCACTAAGAATGGAGAATTACTGACATATCTTGGTATACTTGAAGTAGGAGAACCTGAGATTAAAATTAGTAAAACTAGATTAGAAAAGGAGCTTGAAGAGGTAGAGAAAAAGATAAAGGAGAAACGGAAACTGTTGGATGAAAGACGAACTGCAAAGATAGCCTATGAAAGGAAAAGTGTGACACTGAGTCTAAGAATAAAGGAACTAAAGGTGGATATTAAGGAAATGGATAAAACTCTTAATGATCTGAAGAAGGAACTAAAGGATGATGTCCAGGTTGATATGAAATCCCCGGAAGAGACACTTTTAAAGTTGACAGAACTTATTAGAGAAAAAGAGAAGGGCAGAGATAAGATTGAGAGTGATGTTGCTTATGTGAATAGACTTATTGAGGCGAGAAAGAAAGAAGAATTAGAAATCTCAAAATTTGAAAATGAATCGAGGTTTTTAGATAAGGAATTAAATGGTTATGATAAAAACCTTGAAGAGTTAAGAAAGAATCTTTCTTCAGTCACAGAAAAAGAGAGGGGAGTAAAGCAAAACCTTGATGAGGTGACTTTTTCATATAAAGGTGTTACTAAAGAACTAAAGGATTTAAGAAAGGAAACAGAGGATTTTTCAGATATAGAACTTGTTGGTGGTATTACTGATCTTTTTGAATTTGAAAAGGAGATAGAAAGGAGTAGAAATTCGCTGTATTCAATCAGGGAGGAACGGCATTCTCAGGAGCTTGAAATAACACGTTTAGAAACCAGAACTAAGGAGATTGAGAGTAAGGGTGTAATTAGACCAGAGAAGTCATATCTTATTGATGATATTAATGAGAGATTGGAAAATTATGAGAAAAGACTCCAGTTAATGCAACCGGTGAATCCACTTGCTATCAAGGAACATGAGGAAATAAAACAAAGATTAACGTTCCTTCAAGAGGAAAGGGAAGACATAATTCGTTCACGGTCTATAATTGAGGAAACAATAAACCTACTTGACGAACAGGCACGAAATAAAGTAAGGGAAGCAATGGTGAAAATAAATAAAAAGTTTAACGATATCTTCCAGATACTCTTTCAGGGGGGTGAAGCGAGACTTTTACTTAACGATGGAGATCCTCTTGTAGCCAATGTTGATATAGTTGTTTCTCCCAAGGGGAAAAAACTTAGAAGGATTGAGCAACTCTCTACCGGAGAAAGGACTCTTTCCGTGATAGCTCTTTTTTTTGGGGTTTACGAACTTAAACCCACTCCCTTTATGATACTTGATGAGGTTGATGCACCTCTGGATGATGCAAACTTATTTAGATTCCTCTCATTGATAAAAAGACGAGCAGAGAAAACCCAGTATATACTAATTACTCATAATAAACAGACTATGGAATCAGCAAATTACCTTTATGGTGTGACTATGGAAGAACCTGGTGTATCAAAGATTGTTTCTGTGAGATTGCGTGAATGATTCACATATTATAAAGAGAGCTCAAAGGTAGTTTTTAAAGAGCTCTCGAAAATATTTCTTGACAAAATATAAAAATAAGTGTATAATTTAATTAGGAAATTTTTCTTTAATTTATTAAATTTTTAAACTAATTATGGTTCTTCTAAGACCCGAAGATTTAAAGAAGATACTGTCTCTTATGAGACTGACATTGAAAGAGAATGAAGATTACCTCAACAGTCTGAATGTATTTCCTGTTCCTGATGGAGATACTGGAACCAATATGTACTCAACTGTAAGAAGTGGATTACAAGCAGTTAATAGTGCAAGAAACAGTTCACTTCAGGAAATACTTAGTGTTTTTGTTAGAGAGACTGTTATGGGAGCAAGAGGAAATTCTGGAGTTATACTTGCTCAGTATTTAGCAGGGGTAAGGGATATACTCGAAAAATCCGATTATCTATCTTTTTCTACTGTATCAGATATATTTGACCATGCGACTGAAGAGGCAATAAATGCAATAGGTGACCCTGTTGAAGGTACTATACTAACTGTTATGGAGGATGTAAGGGATGCTGTAAAAGACCGCACCTTTGACAGTATTAAGGAATTGTCTGAATTCATTGTGGAGGTAGCAAATAAATCCCTCAAGAGAACTCCAGATTTATTGCCAATTCTTAAAGAGGCAGGTGTAGTTGATGCTGGAGGACAGGGGTTTTGTCTTGTATTAGAGGCTATAGATGCATATCTTACGGGTAAAAAGACCAAGATACTGGAAGCAGAAGTAGACAAAACAGCAGATGTTTGGCACGAAAAATCCTTCTACAGATTTTGTATAAATGTAACAATGAATCCGCCTGTATTAGATGTAAAGGAAAAACTGAAGGGTCTGGGAGATAGCCTTGTAGTTGGTCGCGAAAAAGAGCTTGTAAAGGTTCATATTCATTCCAATAATCCCCCGCTCGTTCTTGAAAGATGTAAAAAGATGGGTAATATCATAAGGGTGCAGATAAACGATATGGATAAAGAGCAGAGGATGTTCCTTGGTGAGGATATAGATGGATTATCCGTTATTGCATACGGTGAAGGGGAGGGGATTAAGGATATTCTAAAAAGTATGGGTGTATCGGTTGTGCTTGCAGACGTAAAAAGCCCCAGTATAGGTGAAATCGTTGAAGCAGTGGAGAAAAATGGTAAAAAGGCTATCATACTTCCAAATGACCATAATATTATACCTGCGGCCAAGAAGGCAAAACAACTCTCCAATATTGAATGTGAGGTTATAGAAACCAGATCAGTTCCAGAAGGTCTCGCTGCATTGCTTTCTTTCAGGGAGGATGGAGATCTTGATGAGGTAATAAATGATATGAAGAATGCGATTAAGAATATAATATGTAGTGAGATAAAATGGGCTGTGAGGGATGTGAAGATTGGTGGTATTACGATAAAAAAGGGTAATGCAATTTGCGTGAAGAATAAAAAACTTATTTCTGTCTCTGGTGACCCTATAAACTGTCTTTTAGAATCAATATCCAAGTTAATAGAGGAACACAGTCTCATTACAGTATATTATGGAAAAGTCCTTGAAAAACAAGCCTTTGAAAATCTTTTAAATCAGATTAAGAAAAAATTCCCATCTGTAGAAGTTCAGTTATATTTTGGTGGTATGGCAAACTCATACTATATGTTTTCCCTTGAGTAATATTTTCCTTGAATCTAATTATATGATCACCCACCATTCTAACTCCTTAATATTTACTAACTTAAGCTTGCCTTGTAATTCATATTTAGATTTTGGTGATACAAAAACACTCTATTGATTTTTATTCAACTTGTATTCTTGATTGCAGATACACATTATTATCATTGCACTCTATAAATGATTATTGTAGATACACTACCTACCATCAGGCAAGTTATCCTTGCGAAAAGAGAGAAGGTAAGATCGCAAACTGCTCTTTGTCGCATACTCTGTGAGTGGTTAGTTTTTTGGCAATACTAAATCTTAGATACTATGAAAAATAATATGAAAGAATATGAAAGCGAAAATGTAGGGGTTCGATTTATCGAACCCGTAAAAGAAACTGGTCGGATACACGTCTGCCCTGCCTACCGGCAGGCAGGCGTCGGGCAGGAATACGACCCGTACAAGAATTAGGGGAAGGCAAGTAAAAAATTGATAATTATCTTAAAAACTGTAGGTTATGAGAAGTTAGTTGAGATATTTTTGGCAATACTAAACCTTAAACAAGAAGAAAAAATGAATAGAATCCTGGTATTTCTAACTATATTAATTATTGCAGGATGCTCGACTAAAAAAGATGTGAAACCATTGGCTGATTTTGATGCACTCTGGGATTACAATAATCCTGAGCAGACTGAAATCAAATTTCGGGAATTGATATCTATAGCAAAACAATCAGGTAACCTATCTTATTATGCCCAATTGTTGACACAAATAGCAAGGACACAAGGATTGCAGTATAAGTATGAGGATGCTCATCAAACACTTGATAGTGTTGAAACCATATTAACGGATGATTTAATTCTTGCAAGAATAAGATTTCTTCTTGAAAGAGGAAGGGTGTATAATTCTTCAAATTACCCGGATAAAGCTAAAACACTCTTTTTAGAAGCATGGAAAATCGCAGATGCGAATAAAAAAGACTTCTATGCAATTGATGCAATACATATGTTGCAAATTGTTGAACCACCAGAAAAACAGATAGAGTGGGCTAATAAAGCAATAGAACTGGCTGAAAAATCGACTGACCAGCGAGCAAAAAATTGGTTAGGTCCTTTGTACAACAATACTGGTTGGACCTATCACGATTTGAAAGAATATGATAAGGCATTAGAGATATTTAAAAAGTTATTAAAATTGCGAGAGGAGAGTAATAATGTATATTCTATAATAATCGCTAAATGGTGTATTGCAAGAACTTATCGATCACTCGGCAGAATAGATGAAGCCCTTGATATCCAGAGTGCATTAGAAAAAGAAATTGAAGAAGGGTTTGAACCCGATGGTTATGTGTTTGAGGAATTAGGGGAGTGTTTATTGTTATTGGGAGAAAAGGAAGAAGCACAAAAATATTTCAAACTTGCATACGATATACTTTCAAAAGACGAGTGGTTAGTAAGAAATGAACATGAAAGATTGGAAAGATTAAAAGAGCTTGGAAAGTGAAGGTAATAATTGTTTATATGGTTGAGTATCGATTGAAAATTTAAAATCCTGAAGGAGGAGAGGTGGATAATAAGAAAAAGAAAGAGAAACGCACCTGGACTGAGGAAATAGAAATTGCTGGAAGTGAACTTGTGGAACGTGTAAAAGAATTGATTAAAGAGGGTAATGTTCGTAGGTTAATTATTAGAAAATCAAGCGGTGAGATTTTGGTTGAAATACCACTAACTGCAGGTGTAGTAGTTGGCAGTGTGGTGACATTTTTCTCGCCGATACTGGTAGCATTGGGTGCAATGGCAGCGCTGCTTGCAAAGGTTAGGATTCAGATCGTCCGTACAGAAGATGATGAAGAAAAATAACTAATTGAAGTGATGCAGATTTATTATAATTATAGAGTACTATAATAGAGGAGGTCGAAAATGGAAGAAGATAAAAGATATAAAGAGGCAAAAGAGAGAGTTGAGGAAATAAAGTCCTTTTACGTTCACCTTATTATTT
>JAGMCL010000112.1 GCA_023129165.1 Caldifarciminota bacterium
TGTTAAATATCATAACTATAAATGCCAGTGAGCAACAGTAAACGCTTCTATTTAACGGGGTGAACCCCGTTAAATATATTATTATCTACCCTCTTACAAGCATCTCCATAAATTGAAGAACTCTATCTCTCTCCTTGTTTGAAATCACACTATCAATCATAACAGTGTCAACCATAGTAGAAAGAGCTTTTAATTCATTCTTCCTAAGTTTCTTCCGTCTGAAGGCTGATATCATCAACTTATCAAGATTTATAATTCTTAAGCTATCCTCTGTTACAGCATCGACAAGCAGAACATTCATAAGTTCATTCATTCCCTTTCTAAACATATTTAATGCAATTCTTTCACCTACTAAAAGAAACAGCAATAGAATACAGACAAGTGCAACAAACATTATAGACAATTTCATAATGTAAAAATTAGAACCCCAATAACAACCCCAATAATATCTGCGAAAATATCCTTGTAACTCGGATTTCCTCTGCATGTAAGGTCGTATAATTCCTTGCAGATACCAATAGATAGAGACACTCCAACTGCTATTTGACTTGCATTCCTTTCTGAACAACTAAACTCGTAATGGCTCATATAATAGGTAGTTCCTAATAGGAATGCAGATACAAATATGTGTTCAAATTTATCCTCTGATATCCATCTATCCTGTGTGTCAACTACATATAATGAATCAACAGGAGTAAATATAAGAAAATAAACTAACAAAAAAGGCATTGTAAACTAAATTAAAAAATTCCAGAGTCTACTATAAGCAGTTTTTTATCTAATAAATATAACCTTCTTTCTTATTCCCCTATCTATTTCCAAATAGTATATCCCACTTGAAACTTCAACCCCATTATTATCTATTCCGTTCCATAGGAGAACATTTTTTTTGCCAGATATAACACATACAAGACGACCGGATATGTCATATATCTTTATTGAGGATTTACCTGGATTTCCACCAATTATTCCATAATCAATCTTAAGTAATCCCTTTGCTGGATTAGGATATATATTCGGTAGGGATCTCTTCACATCTTCAGTAACTCCAGTCTCTATCAAGGTAAAACTTACTGGGAAACAGCAAAGCCCTCTCTCAAGCGAGTCTTCGGCATATGATCTCCAGTAATAAGTTCCAATTGGTAACTGCAGCTCACAAATGGTTGTATCTATCCCCTCTTCTATTCCAGTTGTATCAATTATAAGATTTGTAAGGAGCGAATCTGTATAAACCTTAAAACCATAGCTAAGTTCATCACCATCCTGGTCCACAGCATTCTCCACCACGAGTATTGATGAGTATATCGTATCTCCATCAACTGGATAACGTGGAATAGGTGATGATGGTGCATAATTACCAGTCGAAGACGCAGTAATAGCAACGTCGTCGATATACCAACCATCTTCTGTAACATAGGTGTCGGTATCTATCCTGAATCTAAACCTCAGATTTGCTTCTCCACAATAATCTTCTAAGGATATACATTCTTGTATCCATGATGATTGCTGACCTGTAAATCTCTTTAGAGTTGACCATGTTACACACTCATTTATCGAAACCTCACAATATCCGTAGTCCCAACCATATTCGATAAAGTATTTGTGATAGAATGAGAGTTCTGCATAGGATGCACAGGAAAGGTCTACATAACAATTCATGGTTATTGATCTATCCCAGTTATTACCATAGTTCCCACCTGGACTATCTGTTGCAGAGTTGTTCAGGGAGTGTGACTGTGATGATGTAATTGCCCAGGGTGAATCCCATATCCAATTTCCTCCTCCTTCTTCGAAATCATCAAAAAATACAAAAGTAGGCTCTCCAACTATATCATTAAACTCTGATTGTGAAAAATAATCGTTGCCAACCAGTGTAAGTAAGAAAGGCACCATATGCCCTTCAGGACAATCTGGAGAACAGGAAAACCTGTAGGGATTGACAGAAACCGTCTCTTCTTGCTCTGACATATATCCAAACGTCGATAGGGCATTTTCAAGTTCTATATAAGCATCTCTTGTGGATAATAAACCACTTACTCTGCTTACACCATCAAAAATTCCTACATTCTTAATTATAATCGACATATCAATTGTTTCTGAGGTATCAATACCTCCATCTCCGTTTCCATATTCACTATCTTCAATACTATGTTCTTTATAGGTCAAATATGGACCAGAGGCAAGACCAAGCTTTATGTTCATTGGGATACACTCATTTAGATTTCTCTGTATGGCTGCTTCATCCCAGAAATATGCTCCATCAACCTCAGGGGAGAGCGAGTAACATCCCTTCTCACCGTAGAACCAATCTAATGTTCCACCGTTAACATTATACAGAAGGTCTCCTGGCGTACCATATCGATAGTTATTATCACTCGTAAGGTATATTACAAAAGGCTCATAATATTCAGTATAATCAGGAGGGAGTTCACCATTATAACCCCAGGGATGTAATAACATTCCACCATAGGAGTGATAGCAAAGGTTTGAAATGAAATTATGTTCTTCAACAAACTGAATATACGCCTGGGTTTCTGGTTCAGATGCAGGAGAGGGACCTCTATATGTCTCATCCCACATATATGGTGATGAGCCTATATCGTCGTATCCCCACATATATGGAAAGTTCCTGTTTAAATCAACCCCATATGTGTACTTATTGATCTGATCGTCTGCATCTGATCGTCTGTTTTTACGCCACATGCCTCCGCCATTAGGATTTGTGCTCTCGTTATATAGATATCCATCTGGATTTAATATTGGAATAAAGTAAAGCTGTCTGTTATTAAGCAGGAATGTTATCTCAGGGTCATCACCATAATTCTGGAGAAGGGTTCTCATGCTTTCTACTAAAACATTTACAGTAACGGGTTCTCTAGCATGGATACAGGCATCATAAAGGACTTCTGGTTCATCCTCATCAATCTCAGGATTATCAGATATCTTTAGAGCATATATCTTATTACCCCGCCATCCCTCACCAATCTCCCATCTTATCTTTACCAACTCTGGATAACTCATTGTAAGAGAATCGATAATTGCATATGCCTCGTCAAACGTATAAAAATCCCCAAAGCCATCCCTGCCACTCATCTTACTTGAATAATACTCCTCCATATCAGCGATAATAACCTCATAATTTTCACCCTCGATTTGATACATCTTATGTTCAGGAACCACAGCTTCAACTGCTATACCCTTCTTTACCTTTACAATATCGAGTCCCAAACTCGCAATTCCTGCAACATCATCTGTATAAAACCTTACAAGGCTGTATCTTGGATTAGCTTCGAGTAAATTTGATAATAAAAGAAAAAGTACAAGGAATATTACCAATAGAATACGTCTCAAAACACCCCCTTTTTGGAGTGCCCCGCCTTGGCGGGGCAGGCAATAACCATGTTTATTCTGTAAAGGAATACTCTATGGCGTTATTACATACTCCGTTTTTATAGCGTAATACAAAATAACAAACAGATTATAACTCAAGAACCTCTAATAAATATTTAAATATTTTTCGATTTCCCAGCTTGAGACCTGAGTAGAATACTCCTCCCACTCTCTCCTTTTGATATTCAGATACTTCTTTTTTAGATTTTCACCAAGTGTTCTTTTAACAATATCCGAGTTCTCGAATTCATCCAATGCCTCAAATAATGACCTTGGTAATGTAGTCACTCCTTTTAGAGATTCATCATCTAACTCAAACATATTCTCTTCATGTGGTGTAGAGGGAGCAAGTTTTTGCTCAATACCGTCCAGACCAGCCATTATCAGGGATGCAAATGCAAGATAGGGGTTTGCAGATGGATCCGGACACCTAATCTCAAGTCTCCTCGAATCCAACTTCCCCTTGCTAATTCTGGGCACCCTGATAAGGGCAGAGCGGTTCATCTGTCCCCAGCATATATACACAGGAGCCTCATAGCCCGAAACAAGTCTCTTGTAAGAGTTTATAGTAGGTGCAAGGAGTACACATATCTCTCTCGCATGCTTAAGCTGACCACCAAGATAATTATAAGCAAGTTCAGACAATCCATACTTATCACTATTATCTGCAAATGCATTTTTATCATTTATAAAGATACTCTGATGTAGATGCATTCCATTGCCGGGTTTACCAAAAACTGGCTTGGGCATGAATGTTGCTATTGTTCCATACCTTTCTGCTGTGCGTTTTATTATAGTCTTTGCTGTTACTATGCTATCAGCAATTGTAAGGGCATCTGCATATTTAAGGTCTATCTCATGTTGACCTGGTCCAACCTCGTGATGTCCAGTCTCCACAGCAATACCAAGTTCGTGAAGTTTTTCTGTAATCTCTTTTCTCATTTTCAGTGCTATATCCCCCTCCAGATCAAAATAACCTACCCTGTCATAAAACATAGGTGTCACAGTATCATCCCTGCGGAATAGATAAAATTCGAGTTCTGCCCCAATATTGATATTATATCCACTATCTGAAGCAATCTTAATTGCTCTTTTTAGAACTCCTCTTGGGTCACCTGAAAATGGCGAATGGTCCGGAGAATATACATCACATATCACTCTTGCTGATAGTGGTTCCTCTTTTCCGAGGGGAAGAAAAGTATTAATATCAGGTATAAGGTACATATCGCTCTCATAAATCCTACCAAATCCCTCAACCGAGGAACCATCGAACCATATTCCTTCACTGATAGCCTTCTTGAACTCATTTCGAGGAATTGTAAGATTCTTGATACATCCAAGTATATCAGTAAACCAGAGGTCGATAAACTTTATGTCTTTCCTTTCCATATCCTTTAATATTCCATCAATTTTCTGCATCTCTTTAACACATTAAAATTACAAAAAAAACTTGATTACAAATAATGATTATAACAGATTTTTTTGCATTTGTCAATAAATTTCTGTTTGTCACCTGAATAATTTATATATCTCGACTAAATTATCTTGGTAAGAATTATGTTGATACTCCTGTGAAAATATAAACCATACCTGCCTGCCGTCAGGCAGGGAGGTCATTCACCCCGCCATCGGCGGGGCAGGAAGGGGAGAAAGGAGATGAGAGATGAGAGTGTAGGGCAAGGCTTCCTGACTGCCGTCAGGCAAGTGTGGTTAATTTTTTCTTGACAAAAATTTAAATTCGTGTTATAATAATCCCAGAATATGCACTAACCACAGATTCACCCTGTTAAATATTTATAAAAGCAAATTGTTTGTAGTCACAAATTGGGCTTTATTTAACAGGGTAAACACAGATTATTTTAAAAAAACAGTAATAAGGTCATTGGGTAATTAAGTAATTTAAGAACACATTTGGAAATAACTCAATTACTTAATCGATTGCATCTTGTGATAATCCATGCCCCGCCAAAGGCGGGGTGAATGGTTTCTTAATACACAATTTTGGATAATTCCACCATGAGACTTGGAGTAAATATAGACCATATAGCTACACTACGGTCACAGAGAGGTACCCCCTACCCTGACCCTGTAGATGCAGTTCCTATTGTTGAACTTGCAGGAGCAAATGGAATAACCTGCCATATAAGAATTGATAGAAGACATATAACAGAAAGAGACGTAAGGCTTATTCGGGACATTACAAAGACCAGTCTAAATGTCGAATTGTGTACAGACCCTGAAATAGTAAATTTTATTTGTGGGATAAAACCACATCATGCCTGTCTCGTTCCTGAAAGAGAGGGCGAACAGACAACAGAGGGTGGACTCGATTTATCAAAAAACAAGGAAGATATAAAAAAAACAATAAGCATACTAAAGGATAAAGGAATAAGTGTCACACTTTTTGTCGAGCCTGATACATTTATAATGGAGACCGCAAAACTACTCGGTGTAGATGCCGTAGAATTGAATACAAAGTCTTACTGCGAAACATCACATATTGAAAAAGAGATAAAAAGACTCAAAGATGCATCAATAGTTGCTCATGAACTTGGACTTGAGGTTCATGCAGGTCATGGACTTGAATATCATAATATGAAAGGAATTCTATCTGTACCTCATATTGTTGAACTCAATATTGGACACAGTATAATTTCAAGAGCAGTATTTACAGGTCTCGAGGAGGCTGTAAAGACTATGTTGACTCTTATTCGTAACGAATAATGAAAGAAAACTAATACTTTGAGTTTATAGCCCACCAATTTATACCTCCTCTAATAATTTCAGGTATCTTAAACAACTTTGAGTTTAACTTATTTTATCTCTGTTTTTGTTGAATTATTATGGTCAAGGTGCTCATATTATATGCTCCGGGAATAAACTGCAACCTCGAAACAAAGATAGCCTTCCAAACCTGTGGCGCAAATGTTAATGAGATTACAATCAGAAGACTTGAACAAAAACCCTCTAAATTACTTTCCTATGACATTCTTGTACTTCCAGGAGGTTTTTCCTATGGAGATTCTATTTCCAGTGGTAAGATATTATCTGTATATTTTAAGGAATTCCTGAGAGAAACAGTCCTTGATTTCCTTAAGAGGAACACACTTGTTCTGGGTATATGTAATGGTTTTCAGGTTCTATTGAAATCTGGATTATTGGGAAATGGTGTAACACTAACAGAGAATGCAAATGGAAGATTCGAGGACAGATGGGTAAGTTTAAGGGTTACAGATTCGAATTGTGTCTTTACTAAAGGATTAAATATTATAGAGCTGCCTGTCGCTCATAGAGAGGGTAGAGTCATAGTTGAGGATGTTAAATATAACAGAGTTCTTGCATACATTGGTGATAATGATGAACCGATTATGGAATATCCCTATAATCCCAATGGAAGCAATAATGCAATTGCAGGGATATGTGATAATACTGGTAGGATATTTGGATTAATGCCCCATCCAGAGAGATTCTTTCTGTCCAATCAGTATCCAGGCATGTGGAAAGATGGCATTCCCCACGGTATGAGAATTATAAAGAATGCAGTAGACTGGGTAAGAGAGAGGAAAGTGTAGGGTGAGGCTTCCTGACTGCCCCCGCCAAGGCGGGGTAGGCATCAGGCAAGTTAGCCTTTCTCTCTTTGCTTTTCACAAACTGCCCTATGTGGTTAAGTTTTTGGCAATACTATTATTCATTGGAGGTGAAGTATGGGTTATCGTGAATTAAAACCAGACGAACTTGTATGGAATTGTGATGTGAAATGTATAGAATTAACTAAGGAAAATATAGAAAAGAATAAGAAGATAATAGGTCAAAAAAGGGCTGTTGAGGCGCTTGAAGTAGGACTTGATATAAACAGCATAGGTTATAATATCTTTGTTACAGGAGCTGCAGGTACAGGAAGAACCACTGCTGTGAAACTTCTCATAGATAAGAGTAATAGAAAAAAACAAATTCCAACTGATAAGTGTTATGTAAATAATTTTAGAAATCCAGACTCACCAAGACTTATAGTGCTGCCAATGGGTATGGGAAGAAAATTCAAAAAGAATGTTGAAGAAAACATAGGAAATATCATTAAAAACATACCTATTATCCTCGAGAGTGAACAGCACAGAGAAAAAAGAAACACTATTATAGAGATATTTAAAAAGAAAGAGCAAGATATCCTTGCAAAATTCGAGAGTAGGGTGGCAAAGCAAGGTTTTGCTGTAGTGCAGGTTCAGGTTGGTCCATTTACAAAACCTGACCTCTTCCCAGTATATAAAGAAAAACCTGTTAACTTTGAACAAGTTAGGGCATTAGCAAGACATGGTAAGATATCAGATGAAGATGTTAAGAGAATGCAGGAGACCTATAACAAGCTGTCTATTGAACTTGAAAAAACAATTAAAAAATTAAGTAATATAAAGAAAGAAGCCAATAAAGAGATGATGGAAGTTGACCGAAAAACCCTCCACCCTTTCATTCAGGAAGTTCTTTCTGATATAAAGGAAAAATACAATATTAAAGCAGTTGAAGAATTCCTTAAAGAGGTAGAGGAATCAATTATGGAAAATAGAGGAAAACTCTTATCCAAAAATAAGCCTAATAAGGATACTGAACCTTATTTAGAATATCAAGTTAACCTTATTGTGGATAACAGTAATACCAAAAAGGCACCGGTCATCTTTGAGGCATCACCAACATTCAAAAATTTATTTGGTTCTATTGAAAGGAAGGCTACACCTGCAGGATGGGTATCAGATTACCGAAATATTAAAGCTGGTTCTCTCCTAAGAGCGGATTGTGGATTTCTTATCATGAATGCACTTGATGTGCTGATTGAACCAGGAGTTTGGAATGCCCTAAAACGCACACTGAAAACCAGAAGACTTGAGATTCAGACATATGATACATTTTTTATGCTTACTCTTTCTGCATTGAAGCCTGAACCAATTGATATAGACGTAAAGGTTATACTAATTGGTGAGCCCTTTATATATCATCTACTCTATCATCGAGATGATGATTTCAAGAAAATCTTCAAGATAAGGGCAGACTTCGATTGGGTTATGCCCAATAAAGATGAATCAGTTACAGAGTATGCGGTCTTTGTATCAACGCTTCAAAAAGAGGAGGCTCTACTTAAGTTTAGTAAGGATTCTATAGCCCGTATTGTTGAATATGGTGTGAGACTTGCAGGTAAACAGAAAAAACTTTCAACCAGATTTAATCATATCGCCGATATTCTACGAGAAGCAAACTATCTGGTAAGAAAAAAGGGTAAAAAGATGATAAAGAGAGAGGATATTGACCAAGCAATTGATAAACGTATATATAGAGAGAGTCTATACCAGGAGAAGATACAAGAGAATATAAAAGACGATACAATTATGATTGATGTCTCAGGTAAGGTTGTCGGACAGGTTAATGGTCTTTCTGTCTATAGTATCGGTGATTATATGTTCGGCAGACCTATGAGAATAACAGCTAAAACAGGTGCAGGAAGTGGAGGTATAATTAATATTGAAAGGGAGGTTGAACTTTCTGGCCCAATCCATAGTAAGGGTGTATATATTCTATCTGGCTACCTGAGAGATATGTATGCAGAAAATAAACCAATTACTGTAAGTGCCTCCCTCTGCTTTGAACAGTCTTATTCTGGTGTAGAAGGTGATTCTGCTTCATCTACAGAACTATATGCTATTTTATCAAGTCTATCAGATATTCCAATTCGACAGGATATATCCGTCACAGGTTCTGTAAACCAAAATGGTGAAATTCAACCTATAGGTGGCATCAATGAGAAGATAGAGGGATTTTTTGATGTATGCAAAGCAAAAGGTTTTACAGGCACTCAGGGAGTTATCATCCCAGAAAAAAATGTAGAAGACCTTATGTTGAGAAAGGACGTACTTGAGGCTGTAAAGGGAGATAAATTCCACATATATTCAGTAAATACAATAAATGACGGCATAGAGATACTCACAGGGATGAAAGCTAGTAATAAGACAAAGGACGGTATATACAATCCAGGAACTATTCATTGTCTGGTTGATAAAAAGCTCGAACATTTTGCCGGTATTTGGAAAAAATACAAAGGCGAGATTAAATAAAAAGGGAGTATTTAATGAGGAATAGAGAAGAATATGAATCCATTGAGGAGAAATTCCTCGCACCTTATGCTATGAAGAGTAGAGCCACAAAGGGAAGGAAATATAAGGAAGAGAAAAGACCATATAGGACCTGTTACCAACGGGATAGAGATAGAATTATACACTCAACAGCATTTCGCCGTCTTGAATATAAAACTCAGGTTTTTGTTAACCATGAAGGTGATCACTACAGGACGAGGCTTACACATACTATAGAGGTTTCACAAATAGCCACAACAATTGCAAGAGCATTAAAATTAAATGAGGATCTGACTGAGAGTATAGCCTTAGCTCATGATATAGGACATACACCCTTTGGACATGCAGGTGAAGAAGCACTTGCTGAACTTATGGAGGATAAAGGTGGTTTTGAACATAATCACCAAGGACTAAAGGTTGTGGATTTCATTGAGGACAGCTATCCTGATTTTCGCGGACTGAATCTCACCTATGAGACGAGAGAAGGAATTGTGAAGCATAGAACTCTCTATGACGTTCCAAATATAGATAACCTTGTAGAATTTGAACCTCACCTCTCTCCTACTTTTGAGGCACAGGTGATAAATGTCGCAGATGAAATCGCATATAACTCACACGATTTAGATGATGGCATTAAATCTGGTTATATAACGGTTAAACAACTCGAAAACATACCCCTTTTTAACGATATATACCATAGTGTAAAAAAAGATAATATCTCAGAGGAAAAGGCAATTGCACGAACCATACGCAGACTCGTTGCACTTCAAACAACTGATGTTCTAACAGAGACAGAGAAAAATATATCAGAATTTAATATAAAATCCCTTGACGATGTCAGGTCTCATAACCTTATTGTAAACTTCTCCCAACAAATGCTCGAAAAACAGAAGGTGCTTAAAAATTTTCTATATAAAAATCTTTACTCTCATTACAAGGTATTGAAGATGCAGCTCAAAGCAAGAAAATACGTTATCGACCTTTTTAGAAGATACCTGGAAGATCCAAGACAGCTTCCACCAGATTATCTGACAAGGATTGAAGAATATACACCAGAAGAGGTAGTTTGCGACTATATCGCTGGAATGACTGATAGATTTGCTCAGGATGAATATGAACGTCTTTTTATACCCTATGCTAAGATGTAACCGCAGGATTTACAGTGGTTAAAAGACATCCTATATAATGAATATTATAACAGGAGGTTCAAGTGGATTATTTCTTAAGTGAAGAGGAATTGATGGTAAGGGATACAGCAAGAGATATCTCACAGAAGTTGGTTTTGCCACTGAGGAGTGAACTTGATGAAAAGGGTGAGTTTCCACACGAGATAATCAAGGAGTTTGGAAAGGCTGACCTATTAAGAATATTTATACCTGTTGAATACGAGGGAATGGGATTGACGAATCTTGCATTATGCCTTGCAGTGGAGGAGATAGCAAAGGTCTGTGCAGGTGTAGCCACAACATATGCTGCTAATGCACTTGGTACTACACCTATAATTCTTTTTGGCAACAAAGAACAGAAGAAAAAATACCTCCCACCAATCGCTTCAGGAGAGAAACTATGCGCCTTTGCATTAACTGAAGCAGATGCAGGTTCTGATGTTGGAAATGTGAATACTAAAGCTGTTAAGGACGGTAATTTCTACATCATTAATGGAACAAAACAGTGGATAACAAACGGGGGTGTAGCAGATATTTATGTGGTGATTGTTGTAACACAACCAGGAAAGGGTGCAAGAGGACTTTCTGCAATTATCGTAGATAAGGAAACTCCAGGATTTTCTTTTGGAAAGGAGGAAAATAAACTCGGAATAAGGGCATCTATGACAAGAGAATTAATATTTCAAGACGTCAAAGTAGCAAAAGAAAATCTCATCCTGAGAGAAGGAGCAGGATTCCTGATTGCAATGAGGACATTTGACCGTACAAGACCAGGTGTTGCAGCACAGGCAGTTGGAATTGCCCAGGGAGCACTTGATGAGGCAATAAAATATGCCAAGGTTAGAAAACAATTTGGAAAAACTATAATAAATTTTGAGGGAATTAGCTTTATGCTGGCTGAACTCGCTACAAAGGTTGAGGCAGCAAGGGCACTTACATATCAAACAGCACGGTATATCGATTCAGGTGCAAATGATATCTCTAAGTATTCCTCAATGGCAAAACTTTTCGCATCTGATGTAGCAATGGAGGTTACAACACAGGCAGTTCAGGTCCTGGGTGGTTACGGTTATATGAAGGAATATCCTGTAGAGAAGTATATGCGTGATGCAAAAATAACTCAGATATATGAGGGCACAAACGAGATACAAAAACTTGTAATAGCAAACGCCCTACAGAAATAATTGAATATCATACTAATCAGCCTTTATCTTTTGCATAATACATAAATTACTGATGACTCCGTGAATTAATTACTCTTATGCAACATCTCTAACAATCCTTTACCATTGCCTCTTTCTTTAATCCCGGTGATAGCTTCTCAATTGCATATCTCAAGGCAGTTCTGGGCATCTTTTGCTTGTGTTTCATAACATATTTAAAAACTTTTTCTGGATATAAATTACTCGCCTCTTTTAACATCCATCCATAACCCTTCTGAACCATATAATCCTGGTCTGTTAAAAGCATGTCGGCTATTTTAAAAATAGTATTAAGATATTTATCTCTTCTAATTGAATAAATCATTACTACTGCAGATGCTCGCCGTAACCATCTATTATTAGATTTTGTCCAGTATTTAATATTTGGTAGAAACTCAGGAAATTGAAAAATGAATGCACCAAATGCATGTGTACAGAAATCATCACATGCCCCCCAGTTAGATACATATTGTTTCAACCATGACTCAAACATATAAAAATCAGATGCTTCATACTTCCCCTTAAGACGAAAAGCCCAATCAAAGGCAATAGTCCTTTCTTCACTATAGCCAAATTCTAACAAATCCTCACATAAGTGTAATATATCTTCCTTAGTTTTCGTTCTGATTTTTGAAAAGTATTTTTGGGATATCTTTCTCACTATAGGAGTCTTTACACCGTGCAAAGTTATTCCTTCTTTAATAAACCTCCTCGCACTATCACGATATTCGTTATCAATATATTTTAATATTTCCTGCCTGATTTCTTGAATAATCATTTCCCTCCTTATGTTTCTGTCATTGCGAACGAACAAAGTGAGTGTGGCAATCTCATTCTCTATTTTAAAACCCACCACTATGCGATTGCTTCGCCTACAGCTCGCAATGACTGTTTTCAGTATCTATCATTGCAAGTGGGCTAATTAAAATCAAACATATAAAATTTTTTCCCTTTATTTCACAATTCTACTCTCAAGTTCAGTCCTCTTTTCAGCTTGAGCTTATTCAGTTTTTCCCTTAATTCCTTCCAGTAAGGATGTTCTTTCGAGAATGCTATCTTTCGGTACTGCTCCGTCATCTCCGGATAATTACTATCAAGTATTTCTCGAATATTCTGCCAGTTTTTGTCTTCCTTTTCCTTCATGTTCAGTGCATATAGCCATATCGTATCTGAGTACGGTTCAACCATATCTATAAGAGATTCCACATCTGTGATAAAAGGCATCACTGGACAGACTAAAGTGTAGGTTTGGATACCTGCTTCCTTTAACTTTTTTAAAGCTTCAATTCTCCTCTCGTTTGAAGGAGCTTTTGTCTCGAAAAGTTGTCTTGTATGTTCGTCCTGAAAGGCAATGGAGATACCAGCTGATGAATCAACCATATTAGAAAGTATATCAATGTCACGGACAACAAGGTCAGATTTTGTAAGTATACAAACAGAAAAGCCACGATTTAAAAGTATTTCAAGAACCTGTCGAGTTTGCTTATAGATTTCCTCAGATGGCTGATAGGGGTCAGTATTCATACCCATATAGATGGTCTGGGATTCAAGTTTAGAAAGCGCTTTACTCAGTTGTTCCATAAGGTCTTTGTGAATAAGGATTTCTCCTTCCTTAATTTCTGGTTGATTTAGTACGTAACAGTAATAACAGTGATGTTCACAGCCAATATATGGGTCTATTTGATATGAATACATCCCCAGATTGCAGGGTTGAATTGCTTGACGACCTGAACAGTAATTTATTTGCATAGTCTTAGAGTTTTTTTTGCTGCCACAACCCAACTTAATTATCTTACCCTGTTTTACATACCTTGTTAAATGGTCAAGGCAGGCTTATTTTCTTTTACCGTATATTATCTTTCTCTATACTAACTATTTCATTTGTTATAACAAATTAGAATTATAAAAGGTCTTTTACTAAATTCTATTTTCTACTTCATCTTAGGGTAGATTCTTATATTATTCAAAACAAGTTATATTAATATCATTTGGAGTGCAATAGCTTGCTATTGCATATCTTACTACATCACCAAGGTGATGCCTTTCTAACACAGGTAAGCTCTCCATATCAATATTCGTAACTCATCCTCTGGTTAACTGATATCAATAAGTTATGCTTAATTAAATACTATATTTATAGTATAATAAAAAATATCCAGAAAGTCAAGAAAAAAAATCAGCGGATTAATGAGATATTGTCAGCGGATTAAACGGATATAATAAGGAGAGCAAGGAGTTTTGAAAAAAGTCTAAAAGTCAAAATGAGGATAAAATAACTAAAATAGAAGAAGGTAGGAGCAACGTCCTCGTTGCTATTTGTAGGAACCCCGCCTTTGGCGGGGCGATAGTTGAATGTGTAATGTATTAGGTAACAGAGATAAGGACTTTAGTTTACTAATTTCCTAACAAATACTCAAGACCGTATTTAATATGAGACCTCCAATTTCCCCATGAATGTCCCTCATTAAACTCCATATATGAATTGGGATAATTTTTCTCATCAAGGACAGACTTGAATAGCCTGTTTGTTTCAACCATCCATGGCCATTCAAAGGTTCCTACATCAACATAGAGTCTAAGATTTTTTCTGGGCTGTTCTATAAAATATTTTAGATAGTTGTTATACCCGTCATCAATGTATACAACTCCTGATTGTGATATTATACATCCAAACACCTCTGGAAAATTCCACCCCAATGCTATAGAGATTGTACCGCCTGCTGATATACCAGCAGTGCATCTCTTATCCTGATTGTCAATCGTTGGGTATTTCTCATCGATATATGGAATGAGTTCTTCTATAATAAATTCTGCATATTTTTTCTCACCAAAATACTCCTCAAATCTATCAATAGGGGGAATAAAAATCGCTATGAGCGGTTGTATGCGTCTCTGGTAAATCATATTATCCAGGACATTTTCAAGCCGAGCGATTGATATAAATTCATAACCATCATGAACATAAAGAGAGGGATACTTATGATTATAATTAAAACTTGCTGGTGTATAAATCTTAAATGCTCTGGTTTCGTCCAATATTTCGCTGTATATAGAATCTGCAATTATCTGACCATGAGGAATGTTTGGGTCAAATTCTATCTCATTAGCCTCGATATAACCAGGCATATTGACTTCGGGCTTAGGACCAAACCCACTCATTATAGTGTTAGGATTATAGGGGTCAAGAATCCACTCATTTCCAATCACAAATTGATAATCCAATCTCGCATCGATGGGGAATTCGAATGTCTTGTAAAGAATTTTTGTACTTGGTAGTTTTATAAACCAATCATATTCTTCTTTCCATTCATTAAAATCTCCAACAATAGACATAGGTAACGTGTCGACTGATGATTTATTTTCGTAAATAAAGGTAACCCTATTACCTTCAATTAGTGGAGTTCCTTCTTTCTTAAGCTTATCCATAAACTCTCGTTCATAATCCGAAGCTTTTTCAGGATTAAGAACCACATTTATTTTAAACTCATTAAAATCCTTCCAGGTCTCAGCCTGCATTTGAACAGTTATTAATAAGGCAACAATGCACAATATTCCTTGTAATCCATACCATCTCATAAAACGCCCCTTCTAACTTTATGTTATTGTAAAAAACTTTTACTTACTTTTTTTTAATTCGTTAGCTAACGAATAACTCACAACTTTACAAGCAGTTATCTACTTTTTGCTTGTCTCCCCCTTATTCTTTTACGGGTTCGATAAATCGAACCCCTACATTATCGCTTACATATTCTTTCATGTTATTCTTCAAAGTATCTAAAATTCTATTAAGACAGTGATTGAAAAAGATACTACTCTTATATTTCTTTTTTGTATTTTATTACCATCATAGTGATATCATCTGCCTGTGGCACTCCCTGTGAAAAGTCTTTTATCTTTTCTACAATATTCAAAACCAATTCCTTAACGGATTTTTCAAGTAGAACATTTACATCTTTTTTAAGTCTTTCCTCTGAAAAAAGTTCCTCACTTTTATTTACAGCCTCTGTTACACCATCAGTATACATAAATATATAATCACCAGACTGCAAAACTAATCTCTCTGTTTTGAAAATTATATCCTCAAATGCACCTATTGCAGTGCCTTGTTCCATTTCAAGAAAATCTCCACCTTTACCCTTGTGCACTATTAAAGGTGGATTGTGTCCACCATTTGTATAAAGAACCTCCCCTGTTTTTGTATTTAATATACCTAAAAATATGGTCACAAACATACATGAATCGTTGTCATGGCATAGTTCTACATTCGCCCTCTTCAGGATTTCATTTGGACTCATATTCTTAGAGGCAATGGTCTTAATCAGGGTTTTAGTTACAGCCATAAACAGAGAAGCCGGGATACCTTTACCAGAAACATCACCAATAACAAAGCAAAGGTGTTCATCATCAATAAAGAAAAAATCATAAAAGTCTCCACCAACCTCTCTTGCTGGTTCAAGGGTTGCATATATATCAAATTCACTTCTTTCAGGGAAGGGAGGGAATATTTTGGGCACAATGCTCATCTGAATATCATGAGCAATCTTTAGTTCACTTTCTATCCTTTCTTTTGCTGCTGTGGTTTCTGTTAATTCTTTAATATATTGTTTCAGTGATTGTTTCATATAGACAAATGATTCGGTAAGCTGTCCTACCTCATCTCTGGACTTAACGGATGGAATTTCAACATCTAAATTCCCTGAACCTATCTCTTCGCTTTTCTTTGCAAGTGTTCTTAAAGGTTTCGTAATGTTACTCGCAATTGATGCTATTATGAATGAAAGAAATAAAATTCCAGCTACAACTAAAGAGAACACCATACGATTCAACCTGGTAATATCTGCCAATAGCTCATCCTGTGGAAAAAGCACCCCCAGTGACCAACCACTTGAGAATACGGGACCGTAAACCATCCAGCACTTTTTTCCAGTCACAATGCTATTAAAGGGAACAAACCCGGACATACCTTTAATCATTTCTCTTCCTATTTCTCGCAATTTAGCATCTCCCCTCGCCTCAGCAACGCTGAATATTGTTTCATTCATAATCAGTTTTTCTGTTGGATGTGTTACTACTGTCCCATTTTTTGATATTAGGAAACCATAGCCAGTTTGACTTATTTTAATTGAAGATACCATCTTCTGGAGCCATAAAAGAGAAATATCAGCAGTTACTATACCAATTAGTCGTCTTTCTCCATCAACTGTTTTATAGAATGGAACAGAGTATGTAGCCATAATGATATTACCACCACCTACATCATAGTACGGTTCACTCCACATTGGGCGTTCCAGTTCTTTGGGTATCTGATACCAATCCCAGTAAAAATATCTATAGGTTTCGCTTCCCAGATAGGTAAATTTGATCTCGCCGTTGCATTTATAAAAATAGGGTGCAAAGTAAAGCGATTCACTATTAAATGCATATGGCTCAAATGCAATTGTGCCTCCATATATCTCCGGGTTATTTTCTACTACTGAACAGAGAGAATTTATCAACCCTTCTTTCGAATAGGATGAATTCTCGATGAAACAGGCAAGATTTTCTGGAGCCTTTTCAACAGAGCGCAGTACTATATCAATGCGGCTTGTGGTTGCCTGGGCAAGATTTTTTGCATTCTCCTCAATCTTTCTGCTAATAACTTGTCGAACAACAATATAATTATAACCAAATATCAGAGTAAAAATGATTAAGGCACTGACGAGTATATAAAAAATGAGTTTGAATGCTATTCCTTTATTCCTCAGCATAATTATCACACCTTTTATAAAAAGTTTTGAAATCAGGAATTTCGTCTATCAGTTTATTTTCCTTTAAACCCTGAGCTACACGTTCATAATCATCTAATAAAAGTCTTCCCATAGCGATAGAGGTATCTTCTAGTAATATTAAATCTTTCATCCTTTCAAGCATCCATTTCTGCTGAATCCTATTTGCAGGAATGTGTGCTTTCTCCATATACTTCATAACTACATCAAGTGCTTCCTCAGGATGTACAAATGCATATTGCCATCCCTCTATAGATGCCTTAGCAAAAGCACAGCATAACTCAGGATCTTTTTCATATGTTTCTTGTAGGGTATAGATACCATCCTCCGGGAAATTCAGTCCATACTCATAGAAAAAAAAGGTAGTCAACTCCTCTGGATTGATCCCGGCGTTCAGGATAGTATGATATTCGTTATACCACATTGCAGATGCAACATCTACACCATCCCGCAGAAATAAATTTACAGAATATGACTGAGAGATAATCTTTACATGAATATCATATTTTTTAAAAAGGGCTTTTGGCTGTATTTGAAAAATTGGACCCCATAGTCCAACTTTCCTACCGTTTATGTCCTGCAGTGTTTCTATACCACTGGTCTTTTTAGCGACAAGCATTAAGGCTGACCGCTGTAAAATCTGAGCAATATTGACTAACCCTATACCTGCATCTCGCATCTGTATCCCAGAAGATAGCCAGAGAGTGGCAAAGTCTGCTTGGTGACTGTTTAAAAGCTCAGATGGCGGTGCTTCAGGTCCTCCAGGAATAATGGTTAAATCAACACCATGTTTTTTATAAATTCCTTTTTCATATGCAACATAGTACCCTATAAACTGTGCCTGAGGTGCCCATTGGGGAATAAATGTAGCCTTTTTTAGAGGTTCTTCTTTGGCAGAAATAGAAATGGCTATAAAACAGAAAAACGAAATAAGAAATAAGTATGGTGTTAATATTACCTTTCTCATACTGGATATATTAAAAATTGTTATAATTTGTGCAAATATAAATCACTGTTAGGAAACCCCTCCCCCATATGTAGGAGAGACTTCTCTACCTGTCGGTAGACAGGCCAGTATCGATAAATGATATACCATACCCCCTATTTCCAACTATTCTTAAAACGGTTCAAACCTTATTACACTTTCTATAGAAATAGGCCAGGACATACTTGCACCTAACTGAGTAGCACCTTCCATCTCTACCTGTCCAGAAAACTTTTGAGTTAATTCACCTTGTACAGGCCATCCTGTAACCTCCTGTATTTCCATTGTTCCCTTTTGCTCACCTGACAGTTTGTAATTAATTTTCATAATACCCATATCGATAGGAGGAGCTTCCTCATTAGGTTCGACTACAGAACGAACCTCAATAATGGCTAAACCATCTTTACGTGCCTTTAGTGTCCATGTATTATCCAGAATCACAGGGAATCCCCTTGATAGAACCAACCTTTTTGTCCAACGATCTCCAATGCCAACTGGACTATCTGGAAATACTGCCATCATTTTTTCCATGTTCTCTTTTAAGGCTTCGTCACCAAACTGTCCTTTCAAATTTTTCATCAAATCATCCATCATAGGAAAATCAGGTAGATCAAGTTGTTCTATCATATTTGATAGCATTTCATCCACGCCATATATATCTTTCACATTTCCTTCAGGAGATATAATCATTGTAAAACTCTGCCCTACAAGAGCATTAAAACCCATAGCCATAGGGGGAATCGCAACCGGAGGATTAGAAGAATCATATTCGAATTTTCCCATTGGTCCATCCTGTTTGAATAGAATTGAATGATATGTGACTTTAACTGTAATACTTCCATTAAAGTCCACATCTTCCACATCGAAGGTATATCCTGTTCCAATTGTCTGAAGAATGTCCTGTGTTTGCTCCTGGATTGTCTGTGAAATCTTCTGTTCTACAACCATTCGCAAATTATAAGATTCTCCTGCTTGCAAGCAAAGCCTGAGTTGAATCTTCTCTTTATCCTTTATGCATGATGTTACAAAACAAACAGTTAGTACTGCCATCAATACTCCAAATACTCTCTTGTTACTACTCATAATTAATCTCCTTATGGTTAACTATAATATCTAAATTTCTTTTCTTAATCGCAAGTTTTCCTTGGACAGTAACTTGAAAAAAATATAAGAAATTATTATCTACTGTGTTTTTTAATCTTTGATTTTTCATCTCTTACAAGTCCCTGTTAAATTAATTCTTTTGAAATAAAAATAAGTTTCTTAAAAGTCTCTTACCCCGCCTTTAGCGGGGCAGGCAAGTCCCTGTTATAATGAGTCATAGGGTCTTAGAGTCTTTGTGTCTTAGGGTCGACACTGTTTTAAAGTTTACTTAGTTTACTTTTTTTGTTGGGTGGGCCTTTTACTTGTCCTTAAATCGTAAATCTAAAATCGTAAATTCTAAGTCCCTGTTAATTTATTTATTTTAAAAAGATCACCTACTCAAATTCCTGTTATTACTATTTTATCTAATTAGTAATCTTACTGCATCGAATATAAATTTGCCACTGAAAAATAATAGAAATACTCCACAAATGGTGAAAACACATCTTTGAAATTTTCTACCAAAAAATTGTCTACCCCTGAAAGATAAACTTGAAAGAAAAGAGCACCACAAAAAGTCACACAACCAGTGAAGCAATGCAAAAATTAAAAACCACAAGATTCCAAATTTAGCTGAACGTAATATCAAAGCAGCACCAACAGTTGCCCACCAAATAATAAAATAAGGATTGCCTATACTTATAAGTATCCCTGCTAACATTGGTGAATAGGTATATTTGTCTGTTCTGACTTCAACTTTGTTTATACTACAAAACATACCTATACACATAATCAAAAGGAACAATCCTCCAGCAATACCAATTATCTCTTTTATATATGAAAAATTTATAATATATCCAAAGCCATAAAAGATGGCTATCATCAATGGAAATTCAATTATTCCATGTCCTATTGCTATTTGTGCCCCGGAATGAGGAGATTTAGTTCCTTTACTCACTATTACGGCGGTCATAGGTCCTGGTGCCATAACACCAGATAGGGAAATTAACACTGCTTCAAACAAAAATACCAAAACAGGCATATGCTTTTAATTTCTTTAGCTCCTGGAAAATATTTCATTTTAGAAATCCAGAAACTCATAGCACGATTTTTGCCAGATGATTTATGATATGAACCTTCCCAGAACCTGAACTTTTCTACTTCAAACTTTGCTTCAGGATTAAAGAAAGCTCGAGCTGGAGGGTGTATGTAAATTCGCAGGTCTTTTCGAGTAACATTGATAGTTAAAATTTCTCGCCCCCAATTCTTCTTTTTTAAGTCTTGCAGAATATTGCTTCCAGACTTCCTTATTCACTATGTCTTTTAATGATTTTTCTTTCATATTATTTTAAGTTTTATCCACTTTCAGGCTTCCTATCGGAGTGCATTACCTTGGTAATGCATGCAATAGCAAGTTTACCCCGTATCTATGC
>JAGMCL010000113.1 GCA_023129165.1 Caldifarciminota bacterium
CCACCTTCTTTGGCTATTGCAATGGCGAGTCTTGCCTCGGTAACGGTGTCCATTGCAGCGCTTACCAATGGTATAGAAAGTCTTATATTACGGCTAAAAAGGGTGGATACGTTTGTATCCTTTGGAAGGATAGACGATTCCCCGGGTATGAGTAATATGTCATCAAATGTTAATCCTTCAGGTATGTTCATATAAATTAGAAAAGATAAATAATTATTAGAATATTTTAAGATTGAAGAACATTAAAATAAATGAGATGGAAATGTAAATGTTTTATCAGGTAAGCAGGAAGATGAAGATATCAATCTCCAATTATACAAAATTCTATTCTTCTGTTCATAGCTCTTCCCTCTTCAGTATCATCGCTTGCTATAGGCATATTTTCTCCGTATCCAACTGCATTTAGCCTGGACGGTTCTATCTCCATCGCAATAAAATATTTCATTACTGTTTCAGCCCTTTCCCTGGATAATAAGAGATTTACCTCAGCAGAACCAACACTATCTGTATATCCCCCTATTTCTACCTTTATATCTGGATATTCCCTTAGGAGTTTAAGCCCCTTGGTTAGTATAGGAAAATATATACTTTCTATCTCAGAACTCCCATTGGTGAAATTTATCCCCTGCAGCGTAATCTTTTCATGTTGTTTAAGTATATAGAAATCTTTCCGAACACAACAATCCTCTTTTAACAATATTGGCGTTGAGTAAGGTATATATCCATCAGAATCGATTCTGATAATATAGGTATTAGGTAGTAAATTTATATTGAATTCACCAGACTCGTCTGTGGTAAATGATTCAATATCGGTTTCAGGAAATGAAATCTCTGCAGCAATAGGAGTTTTAGTAAGTCTGTCCATAACCTTTCCAGAAAATTCAGCTATCGGGTTGTGTATTTTTTCAAGTTCGAAGCAGACATTTATCTCCTTATCAGCTTCGAGAACGAGACTCCTTTCTTGAGTTATATACCCCTCCTTTGATGTCCTGATTAAAGAACTGCCTGTCTTGGTTCTTACGAAGTAACTGCCTGTTGTATCGCTCCAGAATACGGTATCAGGTAATATTATTGTTGCGATAATAGGTTTGCCCGTCTCTGAATCTATCGTTGTGCCAGCTATGTAAGATGGTGGTGGTGAGGGTTTGTAGAATGATATCCCGGACGCAAAAGATATATTAAAAGACCAAGACGGAGTAACCCTTTCACCTGTTGATATGTATATAGAGCTGAACCTTTTTGTTTCACTATCGACACTACCATCTATCCTATAATTAAAGGAAAGGTTTATATGTGCACCATTAGTTTTACCTACCTTTACTCCAGATGTTAGGTATAAAAGCCTGGATTCTCTATCCTTATTTATTCTCTCATTGCCACTTATTTCTATGTATGGAACGAAATTTCTAAAGATAAATCCCATGCCAAGTCCATATGACAGTATATCAAAATCTCTTTCCTTATTGTGTGTAAAGTATCCCATATTTAAATTGAATTCAATTGGGTGCTCTCTCCATGTTGTATAGGAAATAAGCAATCTTCCGCCGTAATCGGTTTTACCTGTAGTAAAGTATCTATATCTTCCACCCTGACCTATATATGCACCAAAGATTGTATCTGGATAATATTCTTTAGGTTTCGTGCCAATTGGAATGGATATAGATGGTAGTAGTGCTAAGGAAAAACCACCGTTTGAGTTTTTCAGAAAGAACGGACTTATCTTGACTCCGATTTCAAGGTCTGACATTCCATAAGAAACATAATTTTGGCCTGCGATTGAATCCAGCACATCGAACATATATTTAGAAAACAGATTGAAAGAGAACCAGTTAGTAAATGTAAATCCAAGACCCAAAGCTAAATCTGTGTTCATCCATAGGTCTTCATTCCGCTTCCCACCAATGCTCCCTTGCAAATCGAAGATAAGGTTTATACGACCTATCCCGTCATTCTTTGCAGAAAGGATATTATTAAACCCCCGTATTCCCTCTCTTGTAGAATATGCATATAGGGGTAAAGTTAAACATACCATTGTAATTAAAAACCACTTTTGCATATTTTCTATCTTTTAAATTTGGTATATAAGTATACTACAAAAGTTCCATTTTGTCAAGGAAAAAATCCTCGTTTTCTTATGGTTGTTATATGATTTTTAGAAATCGGAATATTTGAGTGAGGTGGTTAAATAGTAGGAGAGAATCTCAAATATTAAACCTTTAGAAGATGTTAAAATTGATGACTGTCTTTATAGAAGCTCTAGTGATGTTGTTTCCGTCAATGTTTGTATAATTATTTATCTTTTCAACATAGGTACCTATGGATATGGAAAATACATCAAAGTTTATATTTCCTTCGACACCTACTCTTATGCGTTTTTCCACACAACCAGATGGTATTCTAATCTTCTTCGGCTCAGGAAAATCATTACTTTCCTGTTTCCATCCAATATCAAGTTTTCCATCCCCATGGGCAAGATATTCCAGTATAAAGGAGAGATAGGACCCTTGGACTTTTTGACCTTTTAACTCTTTGACATTTTTCATGTATTTAGTAAATTCTGCATATATATCAATACAGTCTGGACCACCAAAAAATCCAAGTGGAAAACCATTTGCTGATAGGGTATTTGAATGATTGCTGTATTCATGCGTATATGTCCATCTTGGAACCACTGTTGCCTCTATTCTGAAATCAGATGGACTAATGGAAAATGGGTCAGTAAGATAAACACCAAGCATAACTCCGGCCTTAAATGGACCACCTGAAAAGACTCTTGGGTCATCAAATAAGATTTCTAAATAGTATTTTCTTCCGCCCTTCGTAAATGTCACATAAGTACTTGCAACAAGATTATCTTCGTTATTCGCTCCCCTTCTCTGTGTTATGTAGTAGAATTCAAGTGGGTTTATGTACTTGAGGAAGTTTTCATTCTTGTGTAAAACAGCTTCAGTTAAACCTATTGTAAAGTGTGACAGGTGTAGTTCCATCCTCTGACAGGCTATCCTTTTTGTGCCTGTGGAGTCTTCTATATCAGCATTGAATACATAAAGTTTAAGGGGGCCTTTCTTTACACTTGCATTATACAGGAAATCAAGTGGCTGTCCCCTTCCAGAGATCAGAAGGTTGCTTCTATATCCTGGTCCTATCTTCAATCTGTTTCTTCCAACCCCAATTAAAATATCCTCATTTTCAAACAGGAGATAAGCCTTCTCAGTTCGAACATCAAAATCCATGTTTTCAATAACCGGTTGTGTCTCGAAGTTGTGTATGATATATCTTGGCTCTATTAATGGGTCATAGTAAGGTAAGAACTCCTGACCATCTCCCACCTCCCAGAAAATACCAATGTTGACTTCACCCTTCAGGTAGCTATTGATTGGAAGTCCCTCCTTTATCATAATCTCAAATATACCATTACCCTTTCTTGCTTCATCATATAGACCAAGGCCAAAGAACGAGAGGTCGACCTTGGGAATGAATGATTGAACATCTATCCTGTCCAATCTCCAAAGGTATGTTTCATCCTTTTTGGTTGTGTTGTACTCTTGAATTCGCGATTCAAGACTGGTGCCTGGAATATCACTGAAAAAGATTAAAAGTGTTAGTAATAGCATTTTTACTCCATTGTTTTATGTATTTAGTCTTTTGAAAAGTTAATATGCATTTTCCCCTTTAATCAGGGTATAAAGTGTTTGTAGTATAATTTTTATATCCATACCTATTGACCAGTTTTCTATGTAAAATAAATCATATTTAACTCTTTCTTTAATAGAACTATCCCCTCTTAGACCATGAACCTGTGCCCAACCCGTTATGCCTGGTTTTACCTTGTGTCTCTCAATGTATCTTGGAACTTCATCTCTAAAATGTTCAACGAAATTTGGTCTTTCAGGTCTTGGTCCAACAAGACTCATATCACCCTTCAAAACATTGAATAATTGAGGAAGTTCGTCTATACTGGTCTTTCGCAATACTTTTCCAATTCTTGTTGTTCTATGGTCGTTAGGAGAGGCAAATATAGGACCTGTTTCTTCCTCTGCATTCTCTTTCATGGTTCGAAACTTTAATATATTGAATAGTTTTCCTTGCTCTCCAACTCGGTTCTGGAGATAGAGTACACTCCCTTTTGAGGTTATTTTAATGAATATTGCCACGATAAGTAGTATTGGAGTAATAATTATTAGAAAAATTAAACTCAGAGTTATATCAAATAGACGTTTAAATAAAGTGCTCCAATAGGAAAATGGGAAACTTCTTAATCCTATGAGTGTGAGACCATCTATATCTTGATATTCGATTTTAGATGTAAGTATATCGTATGGATCAGGATATAACATTATCTGGATTGGAATATCCTGACACGCTGTTAGCACTTCCGTCACCTTATCTCTGTCATGTATCGGGGATGTGAGTATGATTATGTCAATTGAATTTGAACTTATTACATTCCTGAGTTGTGAAATATTACCCAGGAAAGGAATATCAGATGATTTATCTGTATCTACAGTTCCCATTCGACCGTAAATTCTATATCCAGATTCAGGATTTTTTTTAAGTTTGTCAATTACATTGCTTACAGATTCATCATCACCAAGCACGATAACATTCTTCACTCCTATTCCCTTTTTGAAGATTATCTTTTTCAGATACTTAAAAACAACTCTCTCAACACAAAATAATACGACAGCAAGGGTAGATGCAATAACTATTGTAAGCCGTGAGAAGGTAAACTCTCTAACAAAGAATGTGGGAGCGAGAATGACAACGAGCCCTATCAATGAACCCTTAAGGGTGTCGTAAATGTCATCTATTATTGAGGGACGGCGATTTGAGTCATATAATCCGAGGAGATAAAATACTACAGTCAGTATAACCCCGCCAACCCAGCCTGCCATACTGTAATAGTATAGATATGGAATACTTTTTGTTACTAATGTAATGCCAGAATAGAATCTAACCCAGTATGAAACGAGCATTGATATCTCTACAATTATTATATCCGTTATAATAGGTAAGACAAATAATACTATGTCAAGTTTTTTCTTTCTCATATCTTAGTTTGATAATATCCATAAGGTAAATTGAATAGCATTGTGCGTCTTAGTACACATTAGATTTATCGATTGTACTTTGGTTTACCTGATATAAAAGTTTCATGTAAAGTTTAGCGATAGATGAGACCATTTTATTAACACTAAACTCATTAATGCTCTTCTGTGCTTCTTTTCTTATATACTCTCCAATTTCAGGTCTGTTAAGGATCTGGATAACTCTTTCAGATGTCCTCATTACATCCTTCGGGGGCATGAGAAATCCATTCTTTCGATTTATTATTATTTCTCTTACACCATCTACTGCATAAGCTATTACTGGAACACCACAGGCAATTGCCTCTACTATTGTCCTTGGAAGTCCTTCCCATAGGGAGGTCGAGACAAAGACATCGAAAATAGATAGGATTTCAGGAATATCACTTCTCACTCCAGTGATAAAAACCCTATTTTCCAATTGTAATTTTTTTATTTTTGCCTCTATTCTATTCCTTTCTTTACCATCTCCCACGATTAGAAACTTTGAGTTGGGAACTTTATTAGACACAATATCAGCTATTTTAATGAAATCCTCTATATTTTTTTGAGGACATATCCTTGTTACAGTTCCTATTACCTTGTCTTCTTTTTTTATTCCAAACTCGGTTTTTAGTGCAATATTACAATCTCTTTGATAAAATTGCTTGAGATCAATCCCACTCCTTATAACCTCGTATTTTTCCTTGTTTCTAATTCCTTCTTTAAAACCCTTCTTAATGTCTTCCTTTGTAACTACGATAATTTTGTCGGTGAATTTCTCAGCAATTTTTTCACAAAGGACATAAAAATTCTTTTTTATAGGGTTCATAAAATCGTTAAAATTCCATCCATGAACTGTATGAATGATTACAGGTACACCATCTATCTTTGCTGCAAGTCTTCCAACCATTCCCGCCTTAGAGGTATGGGTATGAACTATATCATATTTTCCATTTTTTATAAATTTCCTTATCCTTAAAAGGGCTGTAAAATCTTTTACAGGATTTATATCTCTTACAAGTTCTGGAATGAAGAATAGAGGTACTTTTCTATCCTTTGCCATGCCAATGAGATCACCTTCCTCGTCTCTTTCTGTTCCGCAAAGAATTGAGGTATCGTATAAATTATTATCAAGCATAGAGCAGGTAAAGATTGTATTCTCCTGTGAACCACCAACAGCAAGTTTGGTTATAATATGTAGTACCTTAATTTTTCTTCTCATTATATGCCTTTTTGTATACTTCTATAGTTTCCCTTGCAGCCGTTGACCATGAGAATTCTTGTACCCGTTTTAGTCCTCTTTCCTTTAGAGTTTGCTCAAGAGAAGTGCTTCCTAAAACTCGGTTTATGGCATCGGTTATGGAATCTATATCATACGGGTCTATTAATAAAGCAGCATTCCCTGCTATTTCTGGAAGAGAGGATACATTAGATGTAATAACAGGAGTGCCACAGGCCATCGCCTCCAAGACAGGAAGACCAAATCCTTCATAAAGAGAAGGCAGTATAAAAGCTGTTGCAGCATTATATAAATGAACAAGGTCTTCCTTTGAGATAAACATTAAGTATCTTACTCTATCCTGTAGGCACAATTTTTCAATCAATCCGAGTGGCTCTCTATAATTACGATAAGTTTTACCCACGATGATAAGGTAGTAATCCCTATACTTAACCTGTCTAAATGCCCTTAATAGATGGTTTAAATTCTTATGAGGTCTTATTTCCCCCACAAAGAGGATAAATGGTAACCGAATGTCATATTTTTTATATATAAAACTGGCAGAACCAGGAATTGTTCGATAGAAAGGATCACAGGCCTCATATATCACTTCTATTTTATCAGGGGAAACATTAAATACATTTATAATATCTTCTTTTGAACTTTTCGATACAGTAATTACCTTTCTTACTCGTCTAATAGAGTCTTTCATGATGGTCTTCATAAGTAAACTTTTTGCCCGTGCTTTTCGATAAAAAAGCTCAGGTATTTTTATATACTTTAAGTCGTGTATTGTTATAACCGATGGTATATTGAACCCAAATGGGAGGTCAAAATGCGGGTAGTGATAAACATCGGGTCTAATTTTCGAGAGATAAAATGGCATTAAGATATGCTGTTGTATTTTCACTACAGGGATATTCGAGGTTTCAAGTTTAATATACGGATTTTTTACTTCAAACCCCGGGGGTATAAGAAAAATAAATTCATCCTCAGATAGATTCTCATTTTTCTCAAGACCACTTATAAGTCCTTCTGAATAGCTTGCAATTCCCGTCCCGGGAACTGATAAGAACCTCATATCTATTAATGTTCTCATATTCTAAATTAAAATCTGAAAAAAGTTGTGCTAATGACACCATAGAATCAAGCATTATCATCTTATATAACGCTAATTAAGATTGGCTTATCTCCTCATTGAATAATTTACACAATTCCTCTGCAGTTTTTCTACGGGTATATGCTTCAAGATTGTCAACAGGATACTCAGGTAGACACCCATTCTTGAATTTTGTATAGAGAGACTCAAGTTTATCTTCAATGGTCAATATATCTCTCGGGCTTACAATATATTCTCCTCTTTGTTCTTTTCTCAGGATATTCGCAGCACTCCCTGTGGGTGCAACAAGGGCAAGTATAGGTTTTCCAGATGCAAAATATTCAAATATTTTTCCCGGAATTATCGAATCCCCACCCATATCAACAATCGAAAGAGGAATATCTGCTCCCAGTAGATAGGCAATGCTCTCTTTGTGGGACACATATCCTATTAAATTCACTATATCCTGGAGTCCCTTCTTTTCTATAAGCGATCTTGCTTCTTCGTTAACTCTTCCCAGGATGTTAATCATTAACTCATTTCTTGCCTGGGGATTTTTCTCAAGCCAGTTTGATAGTGCAGAGATAAAATATGAAGGTCCCCTGTAGGGCTGCATACTTCCTGCATAAAGAAAGGTAATCTTAGAAAATTTCTTTTTCTTTACATTTATAAGATCACTCGGGTCATATCCATTTCTAATTGTAGCGAATTTACCGTTTCCAAATACACTATCATAATCATTCCTCATTCCATCTGTTGTGAAGATTACTCTATTTGCATATTTAATCACATTTGTCTCGAGAACCATTTGAATCCTTTTTCTAATACTGGATGAAAGGGTTATATATGGGTTTAGGTTCCACGGGTCTCTATAATCTGCTATCCAGGGAAGTCCTGATAGTCTTTTAAGGATTAAGCCTATAATGTGGTCTGACCAGGGGTTAGCAGTTGAAAATATAATATCTATCTTATGTTTTTTTATTAGCTTCAAACCTACCATGGTTGCAACTGGTATCCAGAGCATTTGAGAATCTGGGTTTATTAATAATCCAGCTATTTTATTTATTAAAGATTTTAGAGATGATTTTACAGATCTGGTTTCCAATTGCGTTTTTATTGTCTTTGAGATATTTCCAAGATCAATACAATCCGTTCTTACCACATGAACACCTTTCGGAATATCTTCAAGAAGGCTTATATCTAACTGTCGGTTTGTCTTTTCAAAGATTTTCTTCTTTACTGTTAAAACCACAGGCTCCCATTTCAATTCTGGTAGGTACTTTACAAACTTTGAAGTTCTCTGAACACCACCCCCACCCACAGGTGGGAAATAATAAGCGATTAACAAAACTTTCTTTATCATAAATTTAAACTCCTATTACCAGAACTTTTCAATGGTCTCTAAGCAGTTTCAAAGGTTTCTTTAGAGTAGTTTTTTATACAGAGCAATTGTATCCTCAGCAATTTTTTGCCAGTTATATTTGGTTTTAACAAGCAGTTGCATGTTTCTTTTTGCATTTTCTTGCATCTTCTTGTCCGACAAGATTCTTATTATCCCTTTTACAAGGTCTTCTACAGAGTTTGGGGAAACTACAGTTCCTGTGGCATCTTTTCGCACTATTTCTCCCATTGCACCAGTATCTGTTACTACAACAGGTGTTTGGTTTGAATACGCCCTTATAAGTACGGCGCTCTGGGAGGTGAAACTTGTGTAAGGTAATACTAATAAGTCTGAAGCCTGAAAATAAAGGTCTACATCCTCTTCAGGTATATAATCATTTCTTATGATTACTTTATTTGTTAATCCTTCTTCGTTTATTTGTTTTTTATATCTTGCAAAATTGTCATACATTTCTCTGCCTGCTATTACAAGTTTTACATCAGGGAATTCCGTCTGCACGTATGATAAAGATTTAATAAGATACATTAATCCTTTATATTTTCTAATGTAACCGAAGAAGAGAATTAGCGGGTAAACATCTAAAGGAAGACTCAGTTTTGTTCTTGCTTCATTCCCGGGAATGATTTTCGCTTTATTGCACCCAAATGGTATTATGAAAGTTCTATGAGCAATAGATGGAAAATAGGAATGTAGTATTTTTTTACACATTTCTGAGTGGACAATAAAGGCATTGAATCCCTTCTCTTGATATAATCTCTTCATTATTCCGCGGTAGTTGTACAAAGATTCATCATGAGGAATAACATTGTGAACAGTCATTATTTTTGGAATGTCCAACTTTTTTCCAAGGAAAAGCTCAAACAGGGGAAAAGAGACTCCCTGCATATGAATAATAGATGGTTTTAACTTTTTTATGAATCCATCCCGTGCCAGGATATTATTCGATATAACAAGTGATTTATATAATAATCGAAGGGGCTTTATATTAGGATAGGAATAAGGCAACGTAATGGGTTTGAGACATTTTCCTTTTTTAATATAATTTGGGTCTTCATTATTATAAGGAGCAATAACTGTTATATCGATCCCTGTATTATATAATGCCCTTACAAGGCTTTTTCTATAGTGTGGAAAATCACGATCAATCATTGCTATTTTTATCTTCTGCATATTTTTTTTATCTCCTTATAAAGGGATATTTTTTTATCTATCTCTCTTTTATCGATATAAGAAATTGAAGAAATTGTATTAATAATGCCTCTAATGGAAAAATGCATCTTAACAAGATTCCTAATAGAATTTGCTATAACTTTAGTATAGTATTTGTCGATAAACTTAAGGTTTGCCTCTATATTTAAAATGTTGTATTCGTTTCTGGATTTTTTCTTCGAACTCCCCCCTCCTATATGAATAGCTCTTATTGTCGGAATTACAGTCATTTTTATTCCTTCCCTGCGGGCTCTTATACAAAAATCCACATCCTCGGCGTAAAAGAAAAACCTCTCATCAAACCATCCTAACTTCTCGTTAATCTCTCGCTTAATAAGAAGGGCAGCACTCTGTATATATTTAGGAGGAATTGTTTTCACAAATGGGAAAATGCGTGAGATAAATGAGTATTCAAAGAACATATGCATAAGATTTGGCATAGGACGCAAGATTTGGAACTGTTCCCCTTCTGGTGAAAATAATAAAGGAGAGGATATTTTTATATCGGGATTATTATTCATAAATTGTTTCATTCGTTTAATAGAACCCTTCTCTATAAAAACATCTGAATTTAGCAACAGGATCTGGTCTCCAGTTGAGTTATTTAGTCCGATATTTGCTGCCTTTGCAAAGCCATAATTTTCGGGATTGGAGATAAGATGTACCTCCTTGAAATATTGGCTTACCATTTCTGAACTCCCATCTGAAGAGGCATTATCCACAACAATGGTTTCATCTACTTCCTCACCTTCCAGAGATTTTAGACATTCAAAGAGGATGTCTTTTGTGTTCCAACTGACTATGACAACAGATAACATATCTATAGTATATATTCAAGTAAAGCAGGAATAGTTTTAGAGTGTAGAATGTTTTCTTCCGAGATTAAAATTATATAATTTGCATCTGTTTCATCTATGTTAAAAAGGATATTTTCTTCTATGTTTATCCTCCCAAGCTTGTTCCATCTTCCTCCATCTATCTTGCCAACTTCAACCATCGGGTTTTCCCATAATGCTACAGTATTAAGGGAAAATTCCCCCTTTGAAAAGGGCAGCAGCAAAATGGATTTTGATTTTTCTAATGGTAGTTCATCGAGGGTATATACCATGAAATGGAAACTCGCATTTATAATTGTTTTTCCATCCATCTTCAGGGTTCCGGATGCCCCACAGCCAACAACATTACCATTTTTATTAAGGGACAATAAACCTGATTTGTTCTTTGCTAACTCAATTGATATTGTGGAATCTACCTGGATTTCTTTCTTGTCTTTGTATATATCTTCGTTAATAAAAATATATACCTCTCCATCGTCAGAGTGTCTCAAATATTTTTTTGTAGTAGTAGCATTGGTGGTATCAGATACAGCAGTTAAAAATTGTCTTATAACTGATCTGTCATAATATACCACTTTCTTACAACCATCAGGTACATCATCTCTACTATTTACAAGTTCAAAATCCATGTTAAAATCGAGCATCTGTTGAATTAATCCCTTTAGTTCGTCATTTTGTCTTTCTTCATATGGACATATCACGTAGAGTTGGGGGTCTTCGTATGTTATATCTACTATCTTGAAGAAGTAAGCCATATTTCGATATGCAGTATATGTCTTTTTTGGCACAAGGGTTACATAGTTAATACCCCAGGGAAAGATACATTCTTGTATATCCTTCCAGTCCCAGGCAAGGATTGAGTTGTATCTAAAGGCAAGAGAATAATGTCCCACTTTAAGAAACCAATCTATTGCCTGCTCCTCAGTGATACCCACACATGAATTTTGAGAATATTCTCCCCAGGCGGGATGAACCTTTGCGCCAAACTCTCCAAGTGAATTGTTGCTTCCTATTATTTTTAAAAAGGTTGGTAGTTCATCGGATTGTTTGTAATAATGCGGGGATACAAAATCTACAAAGGGCATAGCCATGAATGTATCATGGAGTATATATGTAGAGAATGTCAAGGGATGTTTGTCGTTTAAAGCCTTAGAAGTTTCTATTACCCACTCTATAAACCAATATTTTCTATAATGTTCATTACCTCTATATTTTGGTTCGTTGCCAAGCTCATAGATAATGTTTTGATAATCTTTTATTTGGTCTTTTAATTTTTCTCTAAATAACCTTTCTTCCTGAATTTTATCATTGCTCTCGGGTATGTTTCCGAGTCTTGTGTCTAACCAAAATATCATCTCGTGTGATTCACATATATCGCATAGTGCTGTTAACTTACGCATAATCGTTTTTGAGGGATAAAGTGGGTCTTCAAAATGGGCAGCTATTTGGAGTTGACGGAGAAGTTGAATACCTGAATCCCTCATCTTTTTGATGTCTGCATCCCAAACAAGAGGATTTTCAGACTCACTCGAAAAAACAAAGCCAGCTTGATTTACACCAAATAAAAATTTTGGTTGTTCGTCTATCAAAAGTCTACCAGCATCTTTTCCAAGGAAGAGACAACTTTTTTCTTCGTTCAACCTGACAAATCCAGTTTCCATTTTATCCCATAATTTTCCGTCTATATGTAATTTTACATCCACCAGATAAAGCCCATCTTCAAAATCGAGTTCACATGTAAAATTTAATAGAGTATCTCTTTTATGATACATCATTATCTCATTTTCTCGTCTCCATAGGGTTCTCTCGTTTTCTCTGTCTTTGATGTTTACTGTAATTATTCCGTGATTATCTTCCATACCATAATTTGCTATATTCAAGAATACTTTCACCTTTTCATTATCCTTATATGACGCAAATTCCGTTTTAAGACTGTGAAGATAACACTTAGAATTAAGGTGGTGAATAAGATTTTCTAATGGAAAGTTTATATCTCCAGAAGTAAATGCCCATGAAGAACCTTTGAATGGACCATCGTAATTATGGACAAGAGCGAGATACGGACCTCTTTTTTCACTGTATTTATCGTACGCATCTATTAATGATATATATCTGCTATATGATTCTGTCCACATTGGGTGATTATTCCCGGTAAGAGCCACAGCAGCAGGACATTCATCTTTATATGGAATGTAAAAATCATTGGGTATTATATATTGGTTCTCGGATGCCTTTAGATGATTTATATTCTTGAGAATAAATGACGGGTCGAATAAACCTATTTTTTCTTCATCTATAATAAGCCAATCCGCTGGTACTCCATATCTCGTATTTAAAAGTATGTTATACATTTTTATTTCCATATCGTCAAACAACGCTATCCCATCACCATCTTTAATACAGAAAATTTGTAAAATGCATGAACCATCGGGAATGGGAACTGTCCTTGATATCTTTGACCATTCTTCATTACCTCTTATTATTCCACTTGAAAAACTACCAATCTTGTAATGATTTTTATTGTATGCGTCAACACGAAAATATATCTTACCTTTGATTGAGCAAGCTTTGGCAAACGATGATACTGTAACGTGTTTGATAGTGCTATCAATTTCCAACTCAGTTATCAGCATCTCTCTATCGTTGTCACCAAGCATCAGAGAATATCTTCCTCTATGTGAAAGCTCACTATAATTTAATCGTAATTTCCTCTCTTCAAAATCTATGTATTCTTTCTTCCTGGGTATAGTCTCAAATGCATAACCACCAAAGGTGAACAATGCCCCATCTTCCTTAATATATTCAAGAAGGCTCTCAATTGCATCTAAGGGAAAGGGTTCAGAGGCATCTATTATTATAACGTCTGTTTTGTCTATAATTTTATCAGCTGAGGTTGTTCTCGTCAATGGTATTCCCCCTATATTTGTCATATTCTGGAATGTTCCGAGTGTAATACCTATGATTGTGTATATAAATATATTTATCGCCATTTGTTTCTTGAATATTCTATTGCTAAAAGAGAGAGAATAATTATAAATACAGCCATGGTTCTTATATTGGCAATAGCACAGTCTATGAATCCGTGAATATAGAATGTAGTAATACTACCGAAAAGACCTATAGAATTTGCCTTGATTTGCTCATTAGACTTGGATGTTCTTGTAAGGCTCGTTATAGAAGCGATAAAAATCCATATGGTTACTATAAAACCCATAATTCCTAAATTTGCAAACATTTCGAGATATATGTTATGTGCTGATTGTATCTTGTAGGGGTCATATGAATAGGGTAACCCATAACTATACTTTAGGAATTGAAAATTGTTCATGCCTATGCCTATAAACCAATTTTGTTTTATAACATTTAGTGCTACCTTGAAAAGAGGTATACGACCTGCGAATGTCGTTGCTTGAAATGCAATTGTTTCGAGTCTCGCCATAACCAAGAGGTAGAATGATGAAGCAAATAGAAAGATTATAATTAAAGCAAATGGTATTAAGGCTTCCTTAGTTTTTTTAGTAAGAAAAATTATCAATATTGTAGTGATACCAAGACCCAGAATGGCGCCCCTTGAGAATGTCGAAAATATTGCAAGGAACATTATGAAGAGTATAGAAAGAGATAAAAGTTTCCACGAACGTTTTTTTGCATATAAATAATGGATTAATACTATTGGAATTATTAATTCTATAAATATTGCAGCCTGATTAGGAGAAGCACCAAAGGAACCTCCTCTGATAAAGAAGAAGGTCTGAGCCATTTTCTCAGGCGAAAAACGCAATGCTTGAGAAAAACCCAAAAGAGTTTGAAAAGATATCAACGTTCCAGCAGCAATAAGAGAAAACATAAGATATTTTATCTTTTTATCACTGTCTATCAGAATGATACAAGCCTGGTAAAGTAACAGAAAAAAGATTACCTCAAGTGTTCCTCTCATTACCCATGAAGAGGATATATCTCTTATAAGGGTAAATAGAAACGATATAAGGGATACTATTGATATAATCAAAATAGGTTTCCAAAAGAGACTATCCTTAAAATAATTCTGTTTTTTATATAAGATAAAAAGAATTGCAGGAAAGCATAAACAAAAAATACAGGCATGTGTAGCATTTATTTTTATCCCTTTAATCGTCAAAGAGTAAGAAAGAAATGCAGAGAGAGGAATAAGGTAAATAAAGAGCCATGGTCTATTAAGGAATAAAAAGATTAATGGAATTCCCATAGCAATTAGAATAATTTTTTTTGTGTATGGGGTAAAATCAGCAAAAAAGGTTAGTAACAACACAAGTAATATTTCAAGTGCTCCTACTACCATCAAAGTATATTTTTTCTTTAGTATATCAGTCATGAAAACAATTTTATAAATTTCCTTATATCCTCAGCTTTTAAGCTACCCAGTAGGAATGATAAAGTAAAATAGAGAAAAAGGGCTCCTGATATTGATATCCAGACATATTGACTGGTAAAATATAAAAATATCAACATTGGCAGAGCAGATACGAGTGGAATTTTAAAAAGAGATACATAAGGTATCTTATAAAGCTGCTTAGATACGAAAATAAAATTCAACGAAAATAATAATATCTGCGTTAAAACTGCTGTTATGGCAGCAGCATATGCACCATAGCGAGGAATCATAAGAGAATTTATAAGCGCATTAAAAACAAAGCAGGCTAATGTATTATAAAGTATAATATTTTGTTTTTTGAGGGCATATAGAACCGTACCCATAATAGCATTGGGAAACATGAAGATAAAAGTAAAGGATAAAATAGATAGAAATACTGAGGAGGATGCAAACTCACTTTTGTAAAGAAAAGGAATAAACTTCGGTGAAAAGAAAATTATAAGGATTACAGTTGGTATAATCATAGTAATACATAGATTGAGCATTTTATTGGTAGTCTCTCTGAATTCATTCTTCTCCCCAAGAGCATAATTTCCTGAAAGTATTGGTAATAAAACAGATGATAAAATAGCGGGTAGAAATAAAGTAACATCCACGAATTTAAATGCTGCACCATAGAGTCCTACCTCAGTTGCATTTCTCATCTTTGATAGCATAATTATATCTATCTTCCTGTGTAGTATACCAAGGAGAGATATAGCAGCAAAGGGAAGAGCCTGCCATAGGAATAGAAGGCAGTTCTTTGCCGTTGTGTTGAAATTTAATCTAATTCTATATTTCTTAAAGACAGTAATAAAGGCTATAGAGGTAATTAATGTAGACTCTAACAAAAATGCAAAGAAAAAATAATAAAGGGGTGCTTTAAGATATATCAGTATTAGGATGAAGCACGAACGCAGCACAGCTTTAGCAATTACAAATGCTGCCTCCTTAGATAATTCCTCAAATATATAAAAATATTTCCTTACAGTTGCTGAAAAAGATACCAGCATGGTTGTGAGAAATGCGATTATACTGAATTGTTTTATTTCTATTGAATAATTGAGTATTCCTGCTATTAAATACATAAGGAGAAACGCAAAAACGGATAAGAAAATTTTCAAGACCAATGTTTCTGTAAACCTTGATGCCAGAGATTTCCTGTCTTCACCCCCTGACCTTAAGAGTAAAGTGGGTAGTCCCATATCCGTCAATATGGCAAAAAAGGCTACATATGTTATGACTGTTATGTAAATTCCATATTTCATACTACCAAGGTAGCGCACAAGAAAAATATTGGCAGCGAAAGAGACCAATGTTGCTACTATTCTGGCAGTGGATACATAGGTAATATTTTTAATTATTCTCTTAAACATATTTATATGATTATTATTTTATCAAGGTCTTTGAATTAGTCATTATCTATTCTTTTTTGTAAGATAGTATGCCAACCTTGTTAATAATGTTTGGCGATTATAAAACATTTGACACAAAGAAAGCTAATTAAACCAATTAGTAGTGGTTATTTTATCTTCATTTCTTTTGTTTGCCCCGTAGAATAGGTAGTATTATGTTTGGGGAACTCCTTGCAATATGTTTTATTCCACAGGGCGGGCCCAAAAGAAACGAAGCAAAGAAAATGCACCCCAGTGTTTTTCTCAAGCGGTAGATTGACTACGGCTTATGGCTAATTTCCAGAACTC
>JAGMCL010000114.1 GCA_023129165.1 Caldifarciminota bacterium
TTATCGGAGGTGGCGTATACTTCTTATTGAAGAAGATTAAGAAAGGAAGAATTCATATAATAGAAAAAGAGATAAGACCTGCACATGAGATAGCATATGAAAGACTAAAATTACTTAAACTTGATGAGAGAAGAGTTAAGGAATATTATATAGAACTTTCTGATATCATAAGGAGATATATTGAGGCAAGATTTGGCATAAGTGCACCTACTGAAACCACTTATGAGCTTCTCGCAGCACTCAAAAAAAAGAAGATTAAATATTTAAATTTTAATCGTATGAGAGATTATTTTTGGGGTTGTGATCTTGTAAAATTCGCAAAATATGTACCTGATATTGATGCTGTAAAAAGAGACACTAATTCGGCAAGGCTTATAATAGATGAAACGAGAGAGAAGGAAGAGGAAATGTTTAATGTTAAATGTTAAATGTTGTATGTTAAATGTTGATTTAACATATACAATTTACTTTTTACTTTTGCCTTTTTACTTTTAACTTGTCTTTTAACTCAATAAACTCAACAAATTAAACAAACTGGGTATAACAAATAACGATAAACGATTTCTTTGTGTCTTCGTGCCTTTGTGGCATTAGAAGAAATGTTGAATGTTGAATGTAAAATGTTAAATGACTATTGACGAATGACGAATAACAAGGAAAAAGTAAAATGGTAAAAAATAATTAAATACTTAGTGTCTTGGTGCCTTCGTGGCTTATTGTTATCATGTTTTTACACTTTGCAAATACTCTCTGGTTATTAGTGCTTCTAATCATTCCTATCATTATATTATGGGAACTGGTAATTAGAAAACCAACCATGAAGTACTCCTCAATAGAGGATATGAAATCTCTTCCGGCATCATTAAAACTGAAAATGAGAAAAATTTTTCCCTGGGTAGGAATTACTGGCGTAGTTTTCCTGGTTTTAGGTCTTGCAAGACCACAAAAGGGCAGGTCTTATGAAGAATATATTACAAAGGGAATTGATATCATGTTAGCGCTCGATATATCAAGCTCTATGAGATGTCTCGATTACAGACCTTATGACAGAATACAGATGGCTATAAACGCCGCACAAAATTTTATTAATGGACGAGGAAATGACAGGATAGGACTTGTACTTTTTGCTAAAGACGCATTTACACAATGTCCTCTTACTCTTGACCATGAAATACTATCTGACCTTTTACAAAAGGCGGAGGTAGGAATGATTGAGGATGGAACTGCCATAGGCATGGGACTCGCAACTGCTGTTAATAGATTGAAGGAGTCTGACTCTAAAAGTAGGATAATAGTACTATTAACTGATGGTAGAAACAATGCAGGCAAGATAGATCCTGGAACAGCATCAGAGCTTGCAAAATCGTATGATATAAAGGTTTATACCATTGGAGCTGGCAAAAAGGGTGAAACTCTTTATCCGGTAGATAATGGAATTTTTGGAAGGAGATACACTCCTGTACTGGGTGTTGATATAGACGAGGAGATACTGAAAGAGATAGCCAATCTCACTGATGGACTATATTTCAGGGCAGAGACACCAGAAGCGTTGAGCAAAGTGTATGAAGTAATAGATAAGATGGAAAAGGTGGAGATAAAGACGAAAAAATATACACTTTATAAAGAGATATTTAAATATTTTGTTCTTACTGGACTGGTATTACTCTTAATACCTATAATTCTGAACTATACTATCTTATTAAAAATCCCATAATGAGCAATTGTCTTTAAGATGAGTAACAGTCATTGGAAGGAGAAACAGTCTTCAGACTTTTATAACCAAAAGTGATATCTTTTATAAAACCATAAATGGTGTTACTTCCCGATGACAACATGTATGTCATTGCGAGCGTAAGCGAAGCAATCTCATACTGTATTCTATCATTGTGAGGAGCGACAATAATCGGGATGTTACAATCTCATTACTAATATATTGATATTTTGGAGTACCCCGCCAAGGCGGGGCAGCATGGCAATCGCATCACAAGCAGTGTCATTGCGAGCGAATGAAATGAGCGTGGCAATCTCATATGTTATATTTTAGTAAAATGCGATTGCTTCGCCTGCCTGACGGTAGGCAGGTCGTCAGTCAAGAAGTGCGACAGACTCCTCGCAATGACAAAGCAGAAAGTATCATTGCGAGCCAACGACCTGTGTATAATTTTAATATTTGATATTTAATTTTTAATTTGTTATCGGAGGTAATATGGCAAAAGTGAAATACAGACACCTACACGATTATGGTGGAACACTTTTTGTTGGTTGTATAATAATTGGGCTTGGTATAGGTATAATTATTGGGGAAGCTGGCGCCGGGGTATTGATAGGTCTGGGTGTAGGCTTTATTGTAATGGGGCTTAGCAAAATGATATCCGGCTTGATTTCAAAACAAATTGATAAAGAAGAAGAGCCTGAAGAAAGAAAATAGTCTTTGATTATTTATTAAAAAGAGCCCTCTTTATCCTGTAAAATATTGACCTTCTCATTTTTCGTCTTATCTCTGGTAGTGCCTGGATTGTTGCATCCCTTCCCTTCTGTATACAAAAGTCTATCCTTTTGTAGTCAGCCCAGTGTACATCCTTAACATTTGGTGATATAATCACATCTGCTTTTGAAAGTTCCAGCTTAAACAGCCTGTGTTTTACTATCTCATCTACCCTGAAGTTGATATCAAGACCAGTCTTGTACACGGTACAGTTTTTAAGTGGTGAACTCACATTCGATGCTATAACTACATCCGCGCCCATCTTTTTCAATGCCCTGATAGGTAGATTTTGTGTTGCACCACCATCAACTAAAAGACACCCGTCTTTTTCCACAGAGGGAAATAACCCTGGTATTGCAATACTGGCTAATACTGCAGGAAGAATATAACCCTCGTTTAGAATGAGGTCATTACCAGTTACAATATCTATTGCTGCCACACCAAGGGGAATTATTGTATCTTCAAATCTCTTTTTGTTAAAGATTTTTTCAAGTAATTTTTCTATTTTGGTTTTATCAACAATGGATGGACGGAGAAAAAACTTACCGTAGCTATATTTTTGTTTAATAAATGTTGTAATTCTTTCAAAGAGATTATTGTCTTTGTTGCTAAATACGCTGAATCCTATATCTTTAAAAGTATCAGATGAGAGAACTTTCTCTGCCTTAGTTTTAATTAGATAGGCATCTGGATAGAGGGAATATATTGCACCAATCACTGCCCCCATGCTCGTTCCACAAATAAAACTGATAGGAATGTTCTCCTCCTGTAAAACCTGAAGAACACCAATATGTGCAAGTCCTTTAGAAGAACCACCACCGAGTGCGAGTCCAATCTTCATTGCTAAACCTCTATTTTAAAATATTAAAACAGACAATAACAGAGAATACAAGGAGTAATACCAATCTAACTATTATATAACAATCTTATCTATTTGTCAAGTATTTTTTGGGAGAGTCCTAAAAAACTACCTTCGAGCTCTCTATTGAAAATCTTTTTTATTAACTTTATCATTTTTGATTGACTTTTTCTATATTTCGTTGTATAATAGAATTGAGCCAATTATTCTGATGTATCGGAAAAACTTCGACAATTATCCATTTTGTAAAATCAAACTCTGGTATTATCATGAGCTGGTAGTTTAACTTGAATTACATTGAACATAAAGATATTGGACCTATGAGTGAGTATTTATATATGTGGTATCTGGTTTATTATGTAGAACTTGTCTTGTACGGAGGTGAGTAGTGTCTCAAGAGCTTCTGAAGATTGAAGAGATTCCTCTTGGGGCCTCCCGAATCAAGGTCTTTGCAAACTTCCCCAGGCGTCTATATCAAGGTGACCCCTGTTGGACTCCACCTCTGCGTGGTGACTTGCTTGGTAATCGTCTTCTCGGTTTGGTTGGTTTGCTAACACAAAGACACCCCTATCATCGTCAGGCTGAGGTTACACATTTTTTAGCCTGGCGCGGGAGACATCCAGTTGGTCGAATTTCAGCAGCTATTAACCACCGTTTTAACGACTACTACGGTGTTCGCATTGGTTTCTTTGGGTTTATGGAATTTATCGAGGATTATGAAGTCGCTCGAGTACTTTTAGATAGAGCAAGAGAATGGGTAGATAACTATGGGATGACCCTCTTTCGTGGTCCAGGAGAATATTCCAATGCTACCCACGAACGCCAGGGCATCTTAGTAGATGGATTTCAATATCCCCCAACAGTGGAGATGACTCACAATCGACCTTACTATGGCGAGTTCCTGGAGCGATACGGTTTACGTAAGACAAAGGATTACTATGCATACACAATGGATATACAAACTCCCACTCCTCCCCGACTAAAGAAGCTGGTAGAAAAAGTACAACAGCGCCAGGAAATTGAAACTCGACCACTGGTTCTGAAAGAATTACTCTCCGAGGTGCGCCTGATAATTAAGATCTACAACGAAGCGTGGAGTAAAAACTGGGGATTCATGCCTATTACCGATGAGGATGCTGCTGCCCTTGCTGATTCCCTGCGATTGATCGTAGACCCAGGTATGATACGATTTGCTTTCATCAAAGGTGAGCCCGTTGCTGTTCTGGGAGCTTTTCCTGATCCCTATTTTGCCCTGCGACCGCCGTGGCACTGGTTCGGTGACTCGGACCTGATACGTATAGCCAGGTTATTCTGGATGCGACGGCATATCCCTCGATTACGTTTGATGTTCTTCGGGGTTCGTCCTGATTACCGATGTACAGGCATTGATGCTCTTCTATATTATGAAGCAAAGGAGTATGCAGTACAATGTGGTTACCGCGAGTGTGAGGCATCCTTGCTTCTTGAGGATAATAATCTGATACTTCAGGCTCTGGAGTTTATGGGAGCAAAACGTTACAAGACCTGGCGTATTTACGACATGCAGTTGTAAAAATAATAAGGAAATGTAATATCACAAAGATACTATTACAATATAAAAGTGTGCCTATCATTGCTTGTTAGATATCCTTTGGTATTATGGGCTGCATTACCTTGTTGGAGTGTAGTGGAAATCCCGCTGTAGCGGGGGTAATGCAGAATGGTAATCTCATACTGAGCATCTGTCATTGCGAGTGAATGAAATGAGCGTGGCAATCTCAATCGTATTACCAATTCACTTAACAAGAGATTGATTTAGAGTGAGTTTCGATAATAATTGGATTTGACATTTTAATTTTATGTTGTGGTTATTTGATATTTGATTTAAATCTATATTAGAATACATTGTCTGATAACCACTTGGATTTTATACATCATAAATATAGGAGGTATATCATGGATGAGTATTACGTAAGATTGGGGGGGAGAAGAGGAGGATATCTTGCACTATCTATTATAATAGGTATTATAGTTCTCATCTTCTTAGGACGGTCCATAAAGATTGTTCAGCCAGGTTATGTAGGTGTAAGAGTCCTATTTGGTAAGGTTGTTGAACCTACGCTTAAATCGGGATTTCATGTCATAAACCCGTTTACGACTCTTTTAAGGATGACTGTGCGTACTCAGGCATACACCATGAGTGGGATATCACGAGAGGGTAAGATTCGGGGCGATGATGCGATAGCAGCATTGACAAAAGAGGGCTTAAGGGTAAGACTTGATCTCACTATCTGGTACAAGATATTGCCTAATAAGGCAGGTGAAATTTATGAAACTATAGGACTGGATTATGAAGATAAAATTTTGAGACCAGCTATACGAACAGTAATCAGGGATGTTACCTCTCAATTTACTACCGAGGATATATACGCAGAGAAACGTCCACAGGTTACAGCAGCAATTCAGGAGATGGGAATAGCAATGCTTGAAGAAAGAGGTATAATATGTGAAAAGGTTCTTGTTAGGAATGTGTCTTTACCGGATAAGGTAAGAGATGCAATAGACGCAAAGTTGGCTGCAGAGCAGGATGCGCGGAAAATGGAATTTGTGCTACAGAAAGCTGAGAAGCAGGCTGAGGTTAAGGTAGTAGAGGCAGGAGGAATTGCAAAGGCACAGGCAATAATAAACAGAACACTAACAACAAAGTATCTTCAGCATGAGGCAATAGATGCATATAGAGAGCTTGCTGGCTCTCCCAATACGACCTTTATAATAATGCCGACGAGTACAGAAGGAGTAGGTATCCCAATAATAATCGGGCAATAAAGGGAAAAGACATTTGAAATAAAGAGAATCTCTTACAATCTCTTCCAATCCCTGTTGAACAAAAAAGAATCTATTACAAGTCTCTTTAATATCTGTTTAAAGGTAAATTTTATTATAAATCTGTGTAATCGTGTATTATATTACACCGGGGAGGCTTATATGGATTACAGGATTAAAATGCATGCAGAGGTTCTAATGAAGTACTCTCTTAATATTAAAAAGGGTGAAAAAATATTGATAATAGGTGATGTAGTTACATTTCCATTAATTAGGGAGTGTTATCGAATTGCAGTTGAGTTGGGTGCACTTGCACAGGTTAGAATAACGAATGAAGAGTTGAGAGAAATATTATTAAAATATGGTAACGATGAACAGATAAAATATATTCCAGAGAATATTTTCATAGCTTTGAAAAAAGTAGATGCATTTTTGTCATTATGGGGTGGTTCCAATACAAGGATACTTACCAATGTGAATCCCGAGAAAATAAAATTAGCAATACAAGGTTCAGCTGAATACACGAAAATATTTTTTGAAAGAATGGCAAAGAAGGAATTAAGATGGTGTGGGACAATGTTTCCAAACAAGTCAAATGCTCAGGAAGCAAGCATGTCTCTTTCAGAATATGAAGATTTTGTCTATGGAGCTGGCTATATCGATAGTAAGAATGCGATAGCAAAATGGAAAGAAATAGATAAAAAGCAGGGGAAGATTTGTCAAATCCTTAATACAAAAAAACATCTAAGAATTGTATCCAGAGATACTGATTTAAGCATGTCAATTAAGGGAAGGAAATGGGTCAATTGCTCTGGAAAACTCAACTTTCCAGATGGTGAAGTATTCACAGGTCCTGTAGAAGATACTGTAGAGGGGCCTATAAGATTCAGCTTTCCAGGAATATATGCAGGAAGAGAAATTGAAGATATTCGATTGACCTTTGGAAAGGGAAAAGTGGTAAAAGCTTCTGCTGCCAAGGGTGAGGAACTGCTGCACCAGCTCCTGGAAACAGATAAAGGTGCAAGATATGTAGGAGAAATTGCAGTCGGAACGAACTACAACATACAGAAATTTACAAGAAATATGTTGTTTGATGAAAAGATCGGAGGAACAGTGCATCTTGCTATCGGAAGGTCGATTCCAGAATCTTTAGGGAAAAACCAGTCTGCAATACACTGGGATATGCTCTGTGACATGAGAGTTGGTGGGAAAATCTATACAGATGGAGAATTGATTTATAAAGATGGTAAGTTTTTAATATGATTTTCAGGAATTTGAAGTGTTTTAATATCTATAACACTAAGGAGTAACAGTCTTTAGACTGTTATAACCAAAATGATATATTTTTGTAACACCGTAAATTGTATCACTCCGAATGGTGTCACTCTAGTTTAGCCGTATATGTCATTGCGAACGACCAGCGGAAATGTGCTAATATCATATCGGGTAGTGTCATTGCGAATCAACAACCTGTGTATAATTTTGATATTTAATATTTGATTTTTAATATGATCATCGGGGGTATTATGATTTGTAAGACATGTAAAGTCATTTGTTGCATTAGTATAATTTTTTTTGTATTAGCTGTAGTTGGATGTGGGTCATTTGAGACTAATAAAACTGGTAAAATGGTTATTATGCCATCAGGACTAAAGTATATAGATATTGTAGTAGGTACTGGACCGTTTCCTGATATAGGTTCAACAGTAACCACACACTATACTGGATGGCTTGAAGATGGAACGAAGTTTGACAGTTCAAGAGACCGTGGGGAGTCATTCAGTTTTTTTCTTGGCCTGGGACAGGTAATTAAAGGTTGGGACGAAGGGATTGCCACGATGAGAGTTGGTGGTAAGCGCAGGCTTATTATTCCTCCCGAACTTGGCTATGGAAAAGGAGGTTTTGGAGATGTAATACCTCCAAATGCAACACTGATTTTCGAGATTGAATTGCTTGAGATAAAATGAAGGTTGTGACTGTAGAGGTTACGGATTTGGATATATTACCCTACTTGGAATCTAAAGAAACTAGGGTAGGAGCGACAGTCTTTAGACTGTTATATGTAAGAATAATAAAAATAACTGGTAGGAGCAACCTCCTGGTTGCGATCCTTTTAACATAATTTGAACCAACTAAATTAGAAATGAACCAAAATTTTAGATTTTCATTCCTGACTGCCCTGCCTACCGGCAGGCAGGCGTCAGGCAAGTTGTAATTTTAATACCTGCCTACCGCAGGCAGGTTTAATTTTTGATCTTTAATATATCCAATATGTAATCTGTGGCTATCTATTTATTAATCAGTTTTTATTAGATAGGGGGCTATTGTGAGTAAATCTTCATATCCTATCCATAAGTTCTTCTACTTTTCAGTCGCTTTTACATTATCCTTGCTTGTGACCACCTGCTCATATTTGAAGACGAATTATACTATATTGTTCGAGGATGGTGTGGGTGACCTGAAGGAAAACTCTCATGTGTTTCTTGATGATACTAAAATAGGTATAGTAAAAGATATAAATCCACAGAACAGTAAGATGGCCGTTAAGATAACGATAATAAGTATATATAGAAAAGGTATTAGGGAAAAATCAGAATTTTACATTCTCGGTTCAGGCGATAAAACTCATATACAGATATATACTCTCGATAAAGATTCACCACCCCTGAAACCCGAAGCTACTGTAGAGGGTTCTCCAGAATACATTTATTGGACAAAAAAGGGAATTGAAAAGATAGAGGAATATGTAGAAAAGGGTGTAGAAAAGACCGAGGAATTCTTTGAGTCAGAAGCCTGGCGAGAGTTTAAGGATAAAACGAAGAAGGAAGTTGACAGAGCAAGAAATAAAGGAGAAGAAGAATTCAAGAAACATCTTCCGGGTATAAAAGAGGAGACAAAGAAGCTCTGTGAAGAGGCAAAAAAGATAGGAGAAGAAATAGGTAGGAAAGTAAAAATCTATGTAGACAGTCTATTAAAAGAGATGGAACAGGAGAAAGAAACAATAAATTAAAAATTTTTAGTTTAAAACTGACTTGGAGGTTATATGCATTGGCTTGATATGATTATTCTTTTGGTAATAGTGATTGGAGGCATTTATGGATTAATTAGGGGTCTGGTAAGAGGGCTTTTTGGTATTCTTGCGCTTCTTGGTGGAATCTGGATTGCATCACGTACATATGGAAAATTAGCAACTTATCTTCCGTTTGGCAACACAATTTTATCTAATATCCTCAGTTTTATTATCATGTTCTTAATTGTGGCTATTATAGTAACCGTTATTGGATTCATAATACGTAAGATTGTTCATTTTGCATTTTTGGGATGGATAGATAGGATATTTGGATTGGTATTTGGAATTCTAATAGGTATCTTTACGAACTGGGTACTCTGCATCTTCATTCTTACGTTTGCTCCTGGTGGAAAAGATGTGATAAAAGATACGAGGTTTGCTCCTGTGATATTATATGCAGGTAGTTACTTCAAGAGATACTTTCAGAAACCAATACTGAAGGGAGAGAAAAAACCTAAAGAATTGAGTTATAATTATGACGATGTAAAATTTTTCCTTGACAAACCACCCTTTTTAACTTATAATATATATAGAATAATAATTGACATTGATGAACTTAAAAAATGAAATTAATCTCTTACTATCTCTGAAGCTCCCTGTTAAAAGAATATCTCTTACAGGTCTCTTACCTGCCTACCGCAGGCAGGCAAGTCCCTGTTAAAAAAGGAACTCTTTGAATCTCCTCTAATCCCTGTTGAAAAGAAATAGAAATTTAAATCTCTTTCGATCCCTGTATAATAAAAAAACAAAAATATTCTCTTAAATCCCTGTTGAAAAAAGCAGGTATATTGAATATTATACCAGGAGGGTATCATGCCAGTAGAAAAACTGAAGAATTTTCTGGACAGCAACAATATAAAGTATGTGTCCATCAGTCATTCTAAGGCATATACAGCCCAGGAAATTGCTGTTTCCGCTCACATTCCAGGAAAGGAACTTGCCAAAATAGTAATGATTAAGGTTGATGGGAAAATGGCAATGGCTGTTCTTCCCGCTTCATACAAAGTAGATTTTGAGCTTCTAAAGAAGGCAAGTGGAGCAAAAAGTATTGAACTTGCAAGTGAGCGAGAATTTCAGGATATATTTCCAGAATGCGATGTTGGAGCTATGCCACCCTTTGGAAATCTTTATGGAATGGAAGTGTATGTTGCAGAGAGTTTGTCTGAAGACGAAGAGATTGCTTTTAATGCAGGTTCACACACGGAACTGATTAAACTGTCATACAAAGATTTTGAAAGATTGACAAAACCAAAGGTAATGAAATTCTCAATGCAATAAGGGTGTTCAGAAATCTTAAAAGAAAGTATCTGCTATTTCGGATATGTTGAAATAGTATTTGTCAAAATATTCACTAAAATATTATGCGTAGAATCTATTAATTAATTTATATGAAAAATTCTCTTATTACAATTGTTGTCAGTTTGTATCTTGGTGCCTTTTTTAATGCTCAGGCTGTCAATATTACCCTTAGATTTGGACAGGGTGGATTTCGTGATGCTCGCGCACCTGGCGGAATATTGGGTGGTGGACAAATTGCTCTGGATGTCAAGCTGGGCGAGCTCCCTATCGCCATTTCTACTACCCTGGAGTACTATACAAAAGACCCGGTTGCAGATTCTATTTATGAAATGAGCGGTATAATAGTTGTTAATGCACTCTATCTGGTACCCAGAACGCATGAGAGGGTTGACTTTTTCCTGGGAGGTGGTATTGGAAAGGTAGATGTCCCCAGAGGTTCGGCATATCCAGATGTTATGGTAATGGGTATTATGTATGACCTTGTTGCAGGAATCAATGTCGAGGCATTTTGGAAGATAGGTTTTTACATCGTAGGTAAATACATATACAGCAGCAGGGAAATCGACAACATCAAGGTGATTGATATAAGTAATTTAGTCGCCCTTGTTGGTATCTCCCTTAATTTTAACTTATAGGCAGGCTTTAGGTTTGCTTCCGCAAGGCTTAAGCCTTGCCCTACGATTTAGTACCCCTTTGAATAAATCGGGTAAAATAGAACCAGGTGTCATATCTACCTGTCAGCAGACAGGTGATACTATAGGAATTTGTGTCTACATTTCAACGAGTAGCCCGAGGTTTTATACCTGCGAACAAGAGGGAACCTACATGATGTCATTGTGAAGTGATAAAGATAACAGGTAGGAGCAACCTCCTGGTTGCGATTAAGTCTTGTTGAATTACCAAGGTAATGCCTGCCCCGCCAAGGCGGGGCACTCCAGTTACTATATAAGTGGCCGCAGGCTTCGGGGTACCACGCCAAAGGCGGGGTCGTGTGAATGACATGAAACGATGTTCGTCATTGCGAGTCCGTATGGACGAAACAATATTATAACTTACCTGTCATTGCGAGGAGTGTATACGACGAAGCAATCTCATATTTTTATTATAAGAAGGATTAATGCTATAGTGGATTCCTACCAGAGGTGGGAACTTCCCCTGTCAAGTCGGGGCATGCAGGTGCTGATATTGTAGGAGGGACTTCCCAGTCCCGATAGAGTAAGAGAGTAGAGCGTCCCAGTGGAATAGTTACCCTATTGAATAGCTCTGCTTCCACAGGGCAGGTCACATTCCACCCCGTACATTGTTACTACAGGGCAGGCGGGATAAATAAGACGAATAGACATCCCCGTAAAGCTCTTTTAGAGCAACAGGGCAAGTATGGCAGGCCACGGTGTAATAAAGTGAAATGAGTATCTATTTCATCGGGGTCAATTCCAAGTCCCTGTTAAAAAAGTTTTTTAAATAAATAACAAGTCTCATACGAGTCTTGTCCGAGTCCCTGTTAATAAGGTTTTTTAAATAAATAACAAGTCTCTTATAAGTCTCGTACAAGTCCCTGTTGAAAAAGTCTTTTAAATAAATAATAAGTCTCATACGAGTCTCGTACAAGTCCCTGTTAATAAAGTATATAAAATTGGGTGTTGTTCTACCTACCATATTATTTTTTTATTCTTTTAATCCTATAACAGGAGGTTAATCATGTATTTAGAAAAGAAAATAGGAGCTCTCCTTGCACTTGAGGAGGATGGGAAGGTTGTAAAGACCATAAAGTTCTATCTGAAACCCAAAGTAGCTGAGCAGCGAATGTGTTCGACGACGTTCGAGCAAACCTTTGACAAGAGCAGCTATGTGCTTACACTAATTTCGGGTGAAGATGCACTTTTGTTTGAAAGAGAGACGGAACTGGGCACACCGTGGGTATCCATAAATTCACCGGAGGAAATGGATCTTTCGGACAAAAAGTTTCCAAGTTTCTTAAGTTCCGTTATCTCCGAAGACCACATGAGAAGACAGATTCATGAACAGATATCATCCTTTGTAAATGGGATGTAAAGGAGTTCATAATCTTCTTTATCTTTATAAAATTAAAGGAGGTGAAAAGTATGAGTAAGCTACTAAAAAAACTGTGTATGGTAGGGATAGCATTTGTGCTTGCCCTATCAGTGGCTACTATGCCATTTACTGGCGGTGGTGACCCACCACCAGTGGAGCCAGATCCACCCACAGCATCAGGTAGTGTTAAATGAAAGTGTTATTTTTGTTCTTTTAATCATATAACAGGGGATTTATCATGTATTTAGGAAAGAAAATAGAGGCTCTCCTCGCCCTTGAGGAGGATGGAAAAGTTGTGAAGACCATAAGGTTCTATTTGAAGCCAAAGGTAGCTGAGAGACGAATGTGTTCAACGACGTTTGAGAAAACCTTTGACAGGAGTAGTTATGTGCTTACCATGAATTCAGGCAAAGAGTCACTTACCTTTGAAACAGAATTAAAACCAGGAACTCCATGGATATCCATAAATTCACCAGAGGAGATGGATCTATCAGATAAAAAGTTTCCTGATTTCTTAAATTCTGTTGTCTATGAAGACCATATGAGAATAGAGATACAGGAACAAATAATGTCCTTTGTAAATGGGATGTAATAGAGTCCCTGATATTCTAAGGCTTCAAAGAATTAGGTTTTCGAAGCTGGGTTGTCAATAACGAAACTCGGAACTTGATGCTGGAGACTGGAAAATACAGGACGAGCTTCGAGTATCAAAATATTGAGCATTGATACCTGCCTACCGCAGGCAGGCGAGCATCGACAACGATAAACGAGAAAGAAACTTCCCAGTCGTGATAAATGAATGTTAAATGTTGAATGGGATAAGAGTTGATTAGTTGAAAAGTTAATTGGTTGATTAGGTTAAATGATAAGTGTGGTAGGAGCAACGTCCTCGTTGCGAAAAGTAGGAGCGACTTCCCAGTCGCGATAAGGGAAGAGAGTAGAGCGTAGAGCGAATAGAGTAAAGCACTATAGACTAAGCAGCAAGTACTACCGAAAGACAAAAGACATCCCCGTAAAGCTCCTTTGGAGCAACAGGGCAGGCCACGATGTAATAAAGAAAAAATTACACCATAATGTAATATAAAAAACCTGATTACACATGACAAGCCACAATGTAATATAGAAACCTGATTACACCCTGTTAGATAGTTAACACATCTCACAGGGCAAGTATGGTAAGCATGGCATGCAGGATAAATCTTAGCGTCTTTTTAAATAAATTACAAGTCTCATACTAGTCTCGTTCAAGTCCCTGTTAAAATAGTCTTTTAAATAAATAACAAGTCTCGTCCCTACCTACCGTAGGCAAGCAAGTCCCTGTTAATAAAGTCTTTTAAATAAATTACAAGTCTCTTATAAGTCTCGTACAAGTTCCTGTTAAAAGGTCTTTTAAATAAATAACAAGTATCATACGAGTCTCGTTCGAGTTCCTGTTAAAAGGTCTTTTAAATAAATAACAAGTCTCGTCCCTACCTACCGTAGGCAAGCAAGTCCCTGTTGAAATGTTTTTCTTATATCAAAAAAAGTGTAAAGTTTCTTTACACTTTTATGATGTTTTTAAACACTTTTTTCTTGTCCCAATTTCAGAGCAAATCCCCCCAAGTCCTTACATAATCATATGATGGCCAAAATTAGACAAAATATCAACTTCTAAAAAGTGTAAAGTTTCTTTACACTCCTATCAAAAAGTGTAAAGTTTCTTTACACTTTTTTAACCCACTTAAATACCCTCCCTAAGATGT